>JALRAA010000144.1 GCA_023262645.1 Burkholderiaceae bacterium | reverse complement strand
AGATCGAAAAAGGCATCTATGAAGACCTATCAGGTCACGTCAATGTGATCCGGTAAAATCAAGTCAACTTATTCGTTCGAAATGATCTCAAAAAGCTCGTTGAGATTGGCCGACTGCTCGAACCGATTGGATACATTCCACCGGCTGAAGCTGAGGAAAACTACTATCGGCAACTCGCCCATAGCCAAGAGACAATCGTCTCAACTTAGACCAACTGGCCTCCACGATACCCGGGGCGATTCACTCAACCATAATATTAAGAATGCAACGCCTAACAGCACCTGTGCTGTATCGAATAAGCACCCCCAAAAATGCATTGCAGCAAGTCAATTTTTGAAAGTCAAGCCATGCACCATGTCTCTGGTATTTTTCGATATGCACTGACCGTATTTTTGGCGTTGATGGTCACTTACCCCACATCGGCGCAACCCACCGACGGATCAGACCAAGCGTTTAAATTTTGCATGGGGCAATGCACGGCCAATTCATGTTCAGGGCCGGCGTCTGTGGTGGAAAAAAACTGCACGCGCAAATGCATGTCTGCTGCGCCATCATCCAGTGCATCGCATGACAACCGTTGATCCCACCGTTTGCCCTGTGTGTGGCGATGTCAACCGGTGCGCCATGGAAATCGCCAAGGCCACTGGGCAACCGGTTGGGCGTTGTTGGTGTGTCGATGCGGTGTTTGATCCCTCGGCGCTGGAAAAAATACCGCAGTCGGCGCGGGGAGTGGCATGTGTGTGTGCCGCCTGCGCCAGCGGAACAAACCCTCGCCTAAACCCCAAAGTAGGCTGAACCTGGTTGTGGGCAGTAAGTTGAGTGCCCGGCCTTGGTGTCGATTGCTCAGCGAACAATCACCAAAGCAGCCGTTTGCGCAAACGGTTGTTGCGCACGAAGCGAAGGCGCGCCAAAGGCAGGAATGTCGGTGCGGTGGTAGGTGCTGAGTTGCTGGGCGAGGGCGCTGTCCGCTTGATAGCGAGGAACTTCTTGGGCATCGGTGGCGGGCGCATGCCCCGCCAAATAAGCCGACACCCAAGCTTTACAAGGTGTGTTCAGGGGTGCGTTGGCAGCGCAATAGCGCCAGTTTTCGGCATGTGCAGACAAGCCCATGAAAATCAAAATTGCTGTCAAAGAAGTATTTTTCAACATCGCTATCCCCTTTTTGTATTCGAAACGACGGGTGTGCGTGCCAACGGTATGTCGACACTGCATGGTCAAAAGCAATGTTCAAGCCCGAAATCTGTCAAAAAATCGGAGGCTGTTGAGGATGTTGCAAAAAACATATAAAGGTCAATCACATAGAAAGATTTGTTAAAAAAACACGACTTATCAGGAAATCTCAGGAATTGGCAAACTGCACCTATAAATTCGCGACACCTTCCAATAACTACACATGGGGTTTCAAAATGTTTCAAGCCAAACGATGGGCATTGACAGGGGTGGTGATCAGTCTGACCGCAGGTTGCGCATCACAGATCAAATCAGAAGTGGATGCGGCCACACAAGCATTGCAGTCCACACATGCCACGCATGCCGCTCAGGTTTCGCAATCTTTGCAAACCGTGCAGGCCGCCCAAGCCGCGCAATCGGCGCAAGCCCAAAAGGCGCTCGATGACTTGAACCAGCAGGTCAAGAGCCAATCGGATGTGCTCAAGGCGGCATTGGCTAAAGCAGTGCCAGACCACGGTGCGGCACAGCGTTTGGAAGCAGCCAAAGAGGCAGAGAAGCGCAAGATGGTTGAAGTCAACATCAGCAACGCGCCTGAATGGTTTTTGCGCGATGAAACAGGCCCTGATGCGATTTACGTGACCGCCACCGAAGGCTCGGTGGACATGCAGTTGTCTATTGACATGGCGATGTTGTCTGCCAAGCGTTTGTTGACCAATAGCTTGGGTGAAGTGATCTCATCGCGCATGACCGAGTTTGCGTCGCAAACCACCAGTGGTGATGATTTGATTTTGAACAAAGAAATAGAACGGGTCACCAAGTCCATGATCGCAGAGGTCATGCTCAACGGTTACACCCGTGACCGTATCCAAGTGATTCCCAATGGCAAGGAATACCAAACCTATGTGCGTTTGCGTTATCCAACCGATGAACTGAAGAAAGTGCTTGCCAAAGAAATCAAGAAAAACAACATCATGGCCGCCAAGGTTCGCAAGACCAAAGCCTTTGAAGAATTAGAAAAAGAAATCGAAGCTGCCCGTGAGCAAAAGGCTGCCAACCAAGCAGGCAATGGCGAATCCAAATAAACGTTGATGGTTGCAAAGGAGCGCAGTATGAGAATGGCGTGGCTGGTTTTTTTCTTGATGACGGCTTTGATGGCGTCGCTGGCAGCGCTGCTGCTTGACCAAACCGCCAGCACGACCACCCACATGCTGCAATCCTCGGATGCGTTGAAAACACAGTTGCGTCAGCAAGAAGAAAAGCTCTCTACGGCCCAACAAAAATTGCAACAAATCAGTCAGCAACTGACGCAAATGGAAGAAGCTGCCAGCAAGCCTGAGGTTATTTCAGAACAAATCCAATCCCAATTGCGTGCTGACCGTGAAAAGCAGGCGCAGTTGCAAAAAGAAGCTGTGCGATTGGCCAAGTTGAAAGAAACGATACAGGCAGAAAAATTGCGTTTATTCAACGAGCAAAAGCAACTGGATGCGACCAAACGTCAAATAGAAATTGATGAAAAGCTCATCGACTTGGATATATTGACCGCGATTGTGGAGAGCCGCATTCAAAAGAAAATTCAAACCAGTGCGCAATCGGTGAATGCTGCCAACCCCAAGCCCACGGCAGAGCCTGCGGGTCCATTGAAAGGAGCAGATCAGTTTGGCGAAGCCCCTTATTCACCTCCTGCAGTCGCGCCAGTCACGGTGCAAGTGGCGCATGCCGACAGCAAATCGGGCTCCGAATTGTTGGCGCGAAAAAATTCGCTGACCGAAGAGAAGAAAAAACTGCTGGCCAAACAAAAGCAGTTGAACGAAGACAAGAACAAATGGACAAAAAGCCAAGCACTTTATGAAAAGCAGCAACAGGCTTATGTACAAATGGTGAAATCTTCTCAGTTGACCACGCCATGAGAAATGCCTTGTTTCGCAGCGTTGTGGGCATGGCTTTGGCGGTGGTCACGCTGACCCATGCGCAGATGGTGTTGCCCACTTGTCAAGGCAACGACACCTCTCAATGGCATGCCTGCCGAGGTGTATGGGATGACGCAGAGTTTTCTTATGCAGGCGATTTCATGCGCGGCAAATTTGAAGGCCGTGGCATATTGGAGTTCACTGGTGAAAAATACCAAGGGGACTATTACCAAGGCGAATTCAAAAATGGCATGAAGCATGGCTTTGGCATTTACTACTTTGCCAACGGTGAAAAATATGCGGGCCAGTATTTATTTGGCAAACGCCATGGCAAAGGAACCTATTCGTTTCCCGACGGACGTGCCGCGCTGTCTGGGCAGTGGTCAAACAACCAGTTCGTTGGTAAGACAGCCAGTCCAGACACCAAATCGACATCGTCCAACACTATTTCCAGCGACATGGAAGTAGAAAAAAAAAAGACTGAGTCCTTAAACCTTCAACGGCCTGTCAAGCAGTACGACAAGACCAGCCAGCTTCAACCCACCGGTCAAGCGCCATGGCGTGATGCTGTGGCGATCGTGGTGGGTGTGGCCAATTACCAGCGCTTACCCAGCGCCAGTTTTGCGAATAAAGACGCGGTGCAATTTCGCGAACACGCCACGCGTTATTTGGGCATTGCGCCCGAGAACATCAAAACACTGACCGACGCCGAAGCACAACGGTCGGAGATATTGTTGGCGCTGAAATATTGGTTGCCTTCGCGCGTGAATGCAGGACGCACAGATGTGTTTGTGTATTTCAGCGGACACGGCGTGTCGCAAGACACGGCCAAGCAGCATTACTTGTTGCCCGTTGACGCCAATACCGATTTGTTAGAAGACACCGCGTTGAGTCAGCAGCAGTTGATCGCTCAACTGTCAAAAATCGGTGCCAAATCGGTCACGGTATTTTTGGATACCTGCTTCAGTGGCACAGACCGCATGGGGCAAGCATTGGCGCAGTACCAGCGTGGGGTGGTGATCAAACCCTTGGCCAGTCCATTGCCTGCAGGTATCCATGTGTTCACCGCTGGGACGCGTTCGCAATCCGCTTACGGTGATTTGCAACTGCAGCACGGCGTATTCAGTTATTTTTTGTTCAAAGGTTTGGCGGGGGAAGCCGATACCAATGGTGACAAACGCGTCAGCATGGGCGAACTGGCGGACTATGTGCGCACACAAACAGCCCGTTATGCGTTGGGTATTCGCAAAGTGCAAGAGCCGCAATTTGTAGGCGATCGCCAATACACACTGGCTGTGCGGTAACCATGTCGCGGTTTGGTTGGATCAGCGCCATCAGTGTCTGTGTTTACGCATATTCGAGCGCTGTGTATGCGGTGCCGATAGATGTCAAGGCCGAATACTATTTCGGTCCCGATATGTCGCGCAACCAAGCTTGTGAAAACGCTCGGGAAGCGGCCAAGCTCAAAGCCATATCGTTGGTCACCGGTGAGCGGGTGGCGTTTGACCAGCAAATGTATTGTTCACAAAACGCAGCCACTGCCCACGATAAAAAATGTGAAGTCAATCGCCACACTTGGATGCTGGTGGAAGGCAGGGTGAATAAAAGCGAGGTGGTGTCCGAGGTGGTGAAAAACACCCAGGGTGCCCAATACTGTGCTGTCAGCATGGTGGTCGATGTGGTGGTGCCTGCCACTGTGCATGATGCGTCATTCGATTTGCGGCTGGAGCTCAACCGCAACAGTTTTCGCCCGGGGGAACCATTGGTTGTTCACATTCAACCCACTGCGCCCATGTATGTCAGCGTGTTCAATTGGCGAACAGCATTTGCCAAAGACAATGTGGTGCGGTTATTTCCTAACGACATCGACACACAAAATCACATCACGCAACCGGTCCACAT
>JALRAA010000143.1 GCA_023262645.1 Burkholderiaceae bacterium | reverse complement strand
AATGCAGCGAATTCTTTCTCCAGCATCTTGGCCAGTTGCAAGCACAGCAAATCACCATATGCAGGCCCGATGATTTGTACGCCGCATGGCAATCCCTGCGGCGTCAGCCCCACGGGCACCACCGTGGACGGCAAATAGGCCATGCCCGAGTACCCTGCCCAAAATAATTGGGTGGTGCTGGGTTGGGGCTTCCCATTGACGTTGATCATGCGTTCCCACCGTTCGTTTTGTTGTTGGCCGCGGTTGGGCATAGCAACAGGTCATAGTCTTTGAAAAACGCCTCCCATTGCAATTGCATGCGATAACGCTTTTCATGCAACTGCAGCCAGTCGTAATGCGACAAAGCACAACCGCGCAACATCCAAGCTTCGTAATCCTCTCTGGCAGGGTCGAGTGCGGCGCTGCGCTCTTGCACAGCTTGCCATTGCGATGCGCTCAAGTTGCGAGCGGTGGCTGCACGCAACAACAAAATAAACGTTTGGTGTGCATCGTGTAAATCGATATCGGGTCTGGCCGTGTCGCTGACCTTGGCGCCTGATTTAGCCAGAAAATCTGCCACTGCTTGAATGCTGTGTTGCACCGCCATGTCCACATCGGCGGTATCGGCGGTTTTGAGCACCGCCACTTTGAAATCTTTCCATCGGGTGTGGTGCGGTTTTTGGAGATGTACCCGCCAACCTCTGGACATCACATCGTCCCCGCCCGCTATCACGCGCAAGGCCAATTCCAAGTCACGTGCACTGCGGGCCATCGGTCCCACCACGGCCAGATCGTCAGGGGATTGGTAACTCGGCAGCGCATGGCCCTGCACCGAGCACAAACCATAAGTGGGTTTGTGACCGTAAACACCACAGTAATGCGATGGGTCGCGAATGGATGCCCCAATGTCACTGCCCGATTCCAAACCTGTCAGTCCTGCAGCCAGCGCCGCCGCAGAACCTCCGGATGAACCGCCGGGTACCAAGGCGGTATTCCACGGGTTGTGGGTGGTGCCATAAACCGGGTTGAACGTTTGCCAATCGGCCAACATGGCGGGTACGTTGGTCTTGCCAAATACTATCGCACCTGCCGACTTGTAACGCTTGACGATGTCTGCATCCTCAGCAGGTAGGTTGTCTCGCAAATCTACCCTGCCCCAGGTGCTTGGCAGACCTTGTATGTCGAATGATTCTTTGAGGGTCATCGGAACACCGTGCAACGGCCCCAAGCGTTCACCGCGCATGGTCAAACGGTCAGCTGCGCGTGCATGTTTGCGGGCGCGATCGATATCGGTCACCACGATGGCATTGAGCGTGGGGTTAAACCGCTCGACACGCTTCAAATAAGCGTTCAACAACTCAAGGCTGCTGATTTTTTTGCGACGTATATCGCTGGCCAATTGGAACGCCGAAGCAAATGGACGAAAGTTCATGGCGGTGCCAACTCCCTTCAAAAGTGAGAATGCCACACGGCAAATCAGCCGTGCCTGATGCTAATTGCAAATGGCATGGTTTCCCGGAATGGGCACTGCCAATGCAAACACAAATTCATCTTTCATGATGTTGAAGACTTTGCACGATTTGTTGCCCTTGGGCGTGGCAAACACCAAATTGCATTGCTCAAAACCCCCTTGGCCCTTCCCCCATTCTGCGCGAAGGTAGCGAATTTTTGACGCGGGCAAATTGAATTCTTTGGAAACACCGGCCAAATCGTGTTTGCCATAACCGCGAATGAGTTTGCAATTGTCCTGTGTGACAAACAGCATTTGCGGTTGCGTTCTGGCCAACACCATACCGGCCCAAAGCATGCCACAGCACCCTAACAAAATCCCTTTGATGTTCATGGCAGCATCATCGATTAACGATTTTTTTCAATCAATGGTCACAGCCACTGGTTTGCATCGAGTTTTTGGCGACTGATGAGACTCTGAAAACTTTCATAGGTGGCTTTGATGCCCGCCTCTAGGGGCATTTGTCCGTAGTCACCAATGAAAGCGCGCAAGGGTTCGTCCGAGTGGTTCATGGGAAATGCCAGTGGTTCACCTGTGATCTTGATATTCGCTTCGGGCACCAACGCCTTGAGAACAGACATGCCCTGCTCAACACTCGCATATTGGCCATTCAAATCAAACACGGGCGCACCTGTTCGCAATTGGGCCACGCTGCGAATGAATGCACTGGCGACCTCACCCGCGAACAACCAAGACACATCGCCGCTGAACGGCACGGTGTAGGGTTTGTGGGCGGCGGCCGCCAAAATAGCCACAGTGGTCTTGGATGTCATACCCTGATCTCGGCCGACGCCATACACCACGCCAGGGCGAATCCCAACGCTGTGCAATCCGTTTTCTTCTGAATACACCTTGGCCGTTTGTTCGTTGCAATATTTGTAGGCGCCATACAAAGTAGACATGGCGCCACCGTTGTCCAATGCACCATAAGCAGCCACCGAACTGGCGTAGGTCAAGCGTTGCACACCGCATGCTTTGGCGGCTTCAAACACATTGACCGTACCCACCACATTGACCAATGCCCCCGCCACTGGATCGGCCCGGCAAAAAGGCACTTGCAAAGCAGCCAAGTGAATGATGGCTTTCGCCCCACTCTTTTTCACCACCTCTTTGACAGCCAGCGTGTCAGCGATATCGCCTGCATGCCAGACCACGCGATCCAAGGCAGCGTTGTCCATCAGCAGGCCTGGCCTGCGTTTGTCGATTTGCAGGTCGAAAGCATGCACTTCAACACCCGCATGTTCTAGCAATGCCAAAGTCCAACTGCCGATGCAGCCGCCCGCACCAGTGACCAGCACAGGGCCGTCAAACTCTTTGGAAGAAACCGGGAAAAAATCAAACATACCGAACTCCTATGGTGTGAAAAAAATGCTCACCTAAACCCGCTTCAATAACCATCGAACACATCCATTTAAAAAAATCAACGTGAATCTAAGTGGAACGATTTGATCACTGCCCATGCCTGCTCTGGCGTGTCCACGTATTGGAAGCAAGCCAGATCCGCATCGCTGACAGTGCCTTCGGCTTGCATCGCCTCAAAGTTCACCACGTTTTTCCAAAAGTCGCTACCAAACAGCAAAATGGGTACACGTGGTGTTTTTCCTGTTTGCACCAAGGTCAGAATTTCAAACAGTTCATCCATGGTGCCAAAGCCGCCCGGAAACGCTACCAACGCTTTGGCACGCATCACAAAATGCATTTTGCGCATGGCGAAATAATGGAATTTGAAAGACAAATGCTCAGTCACATAAGGGTTCGGGCGTTGCTCATGCGGCAACAGAATATTCAATGCGACTGATTGCGCACCTGCCTCGCTCGCACCCCGGTTGGCGGCTTCCATGATGCCAGGACCTCCCCCAGTACAAATGGTGAGGCGCTGCTCTTGCGGCACATGCAAACTGTCAGTGGCCACCAGCTTGGCAAAGTTTCGGGCTGCCTCGTAATACGCCGCATTTTTTAAGGCTGTTTTGGCCTTGGCCAATTGGTTGGCATCCTGGCCCTGTTCGGCTTGCGCTAACAAGCTTTGTGCTTGTTCGAAAGACACAAACCGTGCACTGCCAAATACCACCACGGTTTGGTAAATGCCAGCTTCGTTTTGCGCCAAGTCTGCTTTGAGCAATTCCAGTTGCAATCGAATGCCTCTGTTTTCGTCCCGGTGCATGAACTCGGAATCGTCAAATGCCAAACGCAGCGAAGGTTTGTCGGCGTCTGCTTCCTCTGAAATGGGAATATTCATGGTGCGGCTATTTTGAATGAAATTGGTTATAAGATGGAATGATGAGTTTGAACATACGATTTTTAGGCGGTGCCAGCACCGTCACGGGTTCGAAATATTGCGTGGAACACGACGGCAAACGTTTGCTGGTGGACTGTGGTTTGTTCCAAGGCTACAAACAACTTCGACTGCGCAACTGGAACCCCATGCCTGTTCCCGCCTCACACATTGACGCAGTCATTCTCACCCATGCGCACCTAGACCACAGCGGTTATGTTCCCTTGTTGGTGAAAAGTGGCTTCAAAGGCAGGGTGCATGCCACCTCGGGTACCCGCGATTTGTGCAGCATCTTATTGCCCGACAGCGGTCATATTCAAGAAGAAGATGCGTTCTTTGCCAACAAGCACGGCTACTCCAAGCATGAACCTGCGCTGCCTCTGTACACCAAGTTGGACGCCCTCAAGTCGATAGACCATTTTCATGTTGAAAAATGGGGCAAATGGTTTGAGCCTATTCCCGGATGGAAAGCGCAGTTTTCCTCTGCCGGTCACATTTTGGGAGCCTCGAGTTTGTTGCTTGAAGTAGCTGGCAGACGTGTGCTGTTCTCCGGTGATTTGGGTCGCCCCGACGACAGCTTGATGAACCCTGCAGATGATCCACCGCAAGCCGATACAGTGCTGATTGAATCCACTTATGGCGACCGTACCCATCCTGTTGAAAACATCAACGCAGAACTCAGCGCTGCATTGCGAAAAGTAGCCGCTCGCGGTGGGGTGGCAGTGGTTCCCGTGTTTGCAGTTGGACGAGCGCAAGCGATCTTGCATTGCATTGCACAACTCAAGGCCGAGCAATTGATACCTGCGAGCTTGCCCGTGTTTTTAGACAGCCCAATGGCTATTCACACCACGGCCCTGTTTGCCAAACACGTGGGTGAACATCGATTGAGCGCCGAGCAAGTCCAGGCCATGGACCATGCAGCGACCATGGTCGAAACGCCTGAGCAATCCAAAGCCTTGATCAAACGGCACGGCCCCATGGTGATACTGGCCGCCAGTGGCATGGCCACCGGTGGTCGTGTGTTGCACCACTTGGCCAACTATGTCGGAGACCACCGCAACATGGTTGTGCTGACGGGTTTTCAATCCCCTGGCACACGCGGGGCAACACTTGCATCTGGCAGCGCCACGATTCGCATGCATGGCAAAGACTTGCCCGTCAAGGCGGAAATTGTGCAACTCACGTCAGCGTCCGCACATGCAGACGCGAATCAATTGCTGGCGT
>JALRAA010000142.1:4540-4988 GCA_023262645.1 Burkholderiaceae bacterium | reverse complement strand
CAATGGTCGAGCCGAAATCAGACACATCCAAGGGGAAGAAACTGCTTTGAAGCACTTTGCCGCCGCCTTTGGTGATGTAGTGGGTCAACCACTTGGAAGTGATTTGGCCGTAGTTGTAATCAGCGGCCAACACATACGCCGTTTTGCCCCATTGCTTGAGCGCAACTTCCACAATCGGCTCCACCGCTTGTGCGGGTGTGGTGCCGGTACAAACGGTATTGCGGTCACACACGCCACCTTCGTACAACACGTTGTAAAAATAAAGTGAATTGGCCCGGGTGAATGTTTGACGAATCGCTTCGCGAGAAGCGGAGGTGATGCCACCGTGGGTGACGTCGACTTTGTCGTCGCGGGTCAATTGCTGCGCATACTTGGTGTAGAGCGCAATGTCTGATTGTGAATCGTACTGAACCACTTGGATCTTGCGGCCGAGCAAACCGCCTGCTGC
>JALRAA010000142.1:0-4509 GCA_023262645.1 Burkholderiaceae bacterium | reverse complement strand
ATTACCTGAGTTGTCAAGAATAGAGCCGAGTTTGATCGGCGCGCCTTGCGCCAACACCATTTCAAATGGGATGGTTGCACCCAGTGCTGTCAAACCGGCTGAACCAGTTCCTGCCAAAAATTGGCGACGTGAAAAGCTCATGCTGTTACTCCTGAAAAATGAGCGTGTTGCTCGTGGTTGGGGAAGCGAAAAAGGGAAAGAAAAAAGTGTCAGGCTTTGTCACCACCGTGAGAGGGTTTGCCTGAAGCCGCATCAATCGAGCCGGATAAATCGACACCGATTTGGTCGCCTATGCTCTTTAAAGCAGGCAATTGCAAAGCCATGCCCAAAATGCTGTCCATGACTTGCGTGACTGGGGGCTTACCGCCGCCACCCTCGCCAGATGCGGCGCCACCGCCTGCACCACCTGCGCCGTTGGTGGCACCGAATCCGCTGACATGGTTGATACGGATACTGTCGATTTTTTCGATCGGACGCATCATGTGCGACATGATTTCAGGCAAACGGTCAAGACGGTATTGCTCTAACTTCATGTGCAACACAGGCGTGCTGAGTGCGTTTTCTGCATCGATCAACGCGCGTGAACCTTCCGACTCGGCCAACATGCGTGCTTTTTCAGCAGCTGCTCGGGTGTGCGTGGCCTCGGCTTCTGCTTTGGCTTTTTTCAGAAGCACAGCCACCTCGGTGGCTGCGTTGGCTTCGGCGACTTCACCGGCTTCTTTCACGCGCTTGACAGCCATTTCAAGCGAACGGTCAGCCACTGCACGCTCGCGATCGGTTTGTACTTTTTCTTGCGCCAAGATGACTTCGGTGCGAGCGAGTTCGGCAGCCGCTTGGGCGTGGGCTTCTTCGGCTTGTTTGGCAGACAAGGTGATGGAACTTTCCAGTTTTCTCACTTCTGAATTGAGTTGGGCTTCAATCTCAGATTTGCGCAATTCGCGCTGCTTTTCAATCTCGCGCATGCGGGTTTCTTGCTCGCGGGCAATGCGCGCAGCCTCGGTGGCGGCTTGCGATTCTTCTCTTGAACGCGCGGTTTCTGCATCGCTTTGTGCTTTGATTTTTTCAAGCTCTAAGCGCTGACTGATTTGTGCTTCTTCTTCTTGTTGGTTCAACAACAAACGCTGCTTGGTGGCATCGAGTTGGGTTTGGCGAACAGAGATATCTGCCTCCGATTCGATTTGCACACGTTTTTTGCGGTTGACTGCGATGATTTCAGCCAAGCGACGCATACCCACTGAATTGAATGCATTGTTTTCATCCAGTGCGGAAAAAGATGTCTGGTCTAAACGGGTCAAAGACACAGAGTCCAAGACCACGCCGTTTTCGGCCAAATTCCCCTTGAGCAACGCAGAAATATCCGCGACAAATTGCGAGCGCTTTTCGTGGATTTGGTCCATGGTGCGACTGGCCGCAACGGCTTGCACCGCATCGATGAAACGGCCTTCAAGCAAATTGCGCATGCCTTCTGGGTTGAAGGATTTTGAACCCAGTGACTGCGCTGCAGTGGCAACACCGTCAATGGTGGGCTGTACACGCACATAAAACTCGAGTTCCGCATCGACCCGCATGCGGTCTTCGGTGATCAGCGATTTTTCAGCCACACGTCGCACTTCAACTCGGATGGTGCGCAAATTGATTTCATCGATCTTGTGTAGAAACGGCAGCGATAAGCAACCGCCAGAGATCAGTGTTTTTTGACCGCCAAAACCCGTTCTGATGATGGCAACGTCTCGGCTGGATTTTCGGTAGAAGTGGTTGAGAAAGGTGACGAGTGCCGCGATCGCGACGATGACAACGACGATGCCAAACAACCAAGCAAGAACTATCATGCGACTTCCTCATGGGTGACAACCAACAACGCAAATCATTCTAGGAACAAGTTTGCGATGCGGTCTAAGTAATTCCCCTAGACGGATGTTTTTGTTTTTATAACCCTGATCAGAAGAAGGGTTAGGCGGCCAGATGGTTACCTGATCATGATGGCATTCGACTTATGCGCCTGGTAACTATTTGCTCAGCCAAAGCAATGGCAATGGCATCACAGCCCCAACAACCTGACGGCATTGCCTTTCAAAATTCCTGGCATCACCTCAGGCTTAAAACCCGCCACTTCAAAATCTTTCATCCAACGCTCAGGGGTGATCAACGGGTAATCGCTGCCAAACAATACCCTGTCTTTGAGCAAGGTATTGGCGTATTGCACCAAGTTTTTCGGAAAGTATTTGGGACTCCAACCCGAGAGGTCCATCCACACATTGGGTTTGTGCATGGCCACACTCAATGCTTCGTCTTGCCAAGGAAAACTCGGATGCGCCATGACGATTTGCATGTCTGGCCAATCAATCGCTACATCGTCCAAGTGCATCGGGTTGCTGTACGCCAATCGCAATCCGCCGCCGCAACGCATGCCACTGCCAATACCGCTGTGTCCCGTGTGAAAGATGGCGGGCAGTTTGTGCGCGTTGATGACCTCGTAAATAGGCCAAGCCATCTTGTCATAGGGATGGCAACCTTGGGCGGTGGGATGAAATTTAAAACCTCTAACGCCCTCCTCTTTGATCAACCGTTCGGCTTCGCGTGCGCCGAATTTTCCTTTGTGCGGATCGATGCTGGCAAACGCAATCATCATGTCGCTGTTGTCCCGTGCGGCCTTGGCGATTTCTTCGTTGGGTATGCGTCTGCGCCCCATGTGCGATTCGGTGTCAACCGTGAACATGACCAAGCCCAGTTTGCGCTCGCGGTAATAGGCCACGGTTTCGTCGATGGTGGGACGGCGGTTTGAACCAAAGTACTTGTCTGCGGCGCGGTCGTATTCTTCGCCATAGTTGTCAAACGGGTTCCAGCAGCTGACTTCGGCATGGGTATGGATGTCAATGGCAATCAGGTCTTCGTGTTTCATGGTCGTTTAAGATGGTTTGATCAACTATAACGACACCCATGAACCCCGATCTTCACTTTGAAATGCAAGACCACATCGCTGTGGTTCGCTTGAATCGCCCCAGCAAACGCAATGCGTTGAACGATGCATTGATTGCCTCTTTGCACGAAGTTTTTTCGCAATTCCCAGAGCATGCGCGCGCCGCTGTTTTGCATGGCAGCGGCGAACATTTTTGTGCGGGCCTGGACCTCAGTGAATTGCAAACGCGTGACGCAGGACAAGGCATGCACCATTCGCGCATGTGGCACCACGCATTTGCACACATTCAATTCGGCAAAGTGCCTGTGGTCGCAGCCTTGCAAGGCGCGGTGGTGGGCGGCGGGTTGGAGCTTGCGGCAAGCTGCCATATCCGCGTGGCCGATGACACCACTTTTTATGCATTGCCCGAAGGTTCACGCGGCATATTTGTCGGCGGTGGTGGCGCAGTACGCATTCCCAAATTGATTGGTGTGGCGCGCATGACCGACATGATGATGACCGGTCGTGTCTACAACGCCACCGACGGCGAGCGAGCAGGGTTCGCACAATACCTGGTGCCTGCTGGACAAGCCTTTGACAAAGCCATGCAACTCGCTACACAAATCGCAGGCAACGCACCCTTGACCAATTACGCCTTGATGCATGCCCTACCACGCATAGCCGAGCAACCTGCAGACCACGGCTTTGTCACCGAATCACTCATGTCGTCCATCACGCAAGCCGCGCCTGAAGCCAAGGCACGGGTAGATGCATTTCTGCAAGGACGCGCTGCCAAAGTCACCCCCAAGCCATGAACCCATCCACACGCTACCGTGACATGCGATATGGGATCACACGGGTCAAAGTAGACACACGCGACAACGGTGTGCAGTATGTGCAAGCAGAAGTTCCGCTAGACACTTACCCACAGCGCATGACCGACAAATTGCTGCACTGGTCGCGTATGGCTCCTGAGCGAACCTTCTTGGCCCGGCGCAAGCGTTTGTCAGATGGCACCAGCGGTGACTGGGAGCATTTGACCTATGCACAAGCCGTGACTGCCGCACGGCGCATCGGTCAGGCCTTGCTTCAAATGAATTTGAGTGTGGATCGTCCTGTCGTCATTCTGAGCGAAAACAGCTTGGAGCACGGCATGATGGCCTTGGCCTGCATGATGGTTGGCATTGCTTATTGCCCGGTGTCTCCCGCTTACGCCACGCTCAGCAAAGACTACGACAAGCTCAAGCACATATTGCGAACACTCACCCCGGGACTGGTGATGGCGGCCGATGCGCAACGCTATGGCGCAGCCATTCAAGCTTGCGTTGCAGAAGAAGTCGAGGTGGTGCTGGTCAACGGCGACATGGCTCGCCCGCACAAGCGTTTTTCTGAACTGCTCCAAACCCCCGACACGCCTGCGGTGGATGACGCCATGCATGCCACCCATGCAGACACCGTGGTGAAATTTTTATTCACGTCGGGCTCCACCGATTTACCCAAAGGCGTGATCAACACGCACCGCATGTGGTGCGCCAACCAGCAACAAATGTGGCAGTCCATGCCCGTGTTGGGTGAAGCAGCGCCGGTGCTGGTGGATTGGCTGCCATGGAACC
>JALRAA010000141.1 GCA_023262645.1 Burkholderiaceae bacterium | reverse complement strand
AGTTACAACCAACACAATACCCCCACCAAACCCCCAATAAATTGGGAGAGTAAATGGAGGGGGTATTTTCGGTGAGAAAAGGCACCGTTGTTCGGCGGAGGCTGTGTCTAGGGTGTCTGTCATGGCGGGTGCTCCTTGAGCCATTGCAACATGGCCAGCGCTGCGGCTTGCTCGGCACTGCGTCTGGAACTGCCGATGCCGCGTTGCGACTGCTTGAGCTCAGTCACTTCGCATTCCACATCAAAGGTTTGTTGATGCGCCGCGCCGGTGGTTCCGACCACGCGGTACACGGGCAACTGCCAGCGGCGTGCTTGCAACCATTCTTGCAATTCGGTTTTCGGGTCTTTGGCAGACACCGTCATATTGGGCGATAAATCGACCTTCTCAAACAACCGCAACACCAGCTGTTGTGCAGCTTCGTAGCCAGCGTCTACAAATACGGCGCCGATGATGGCTTCCAGCGCGTCAGCCAAAATAGAAGGACGGTGCTGCCCGCCAGAGCGCATTTCACCTTCGCCTAACCTGACCATGCCACTCAGACCCAGGTCAGAAGCCAATTTGTGCAACGTCTCTTGCTTGACCAAATTGGCGCGAACCCGAGACAGATCGCCTTCAGGCAATTGTTGTAGCGCCATGAAAAGCATGCGCGACACCGCCAAATTGAGCACGGAGTCGCCTAAAAACTCCAAACGCTCGTTGTGCGGGCTGCCAAAACTGCGGTGCGTCAGCGCCAGCGCGAGTAATTTGTCGTCTGCAAAACGGTGTTGCAACCGAGCTTGCAAGGCCTCATGGGTTTTGGCGTCAGACACCTGCCCCATGCTCAGTCGAAACTGCCGATGCGCGACGGGTTGGAGAAATTCATCCAGACAAAAAAAGCTTTGCCGACGATATTTTTGTCGGGCACAAATCCCCAGTAACGCGAGTCCAAAGAGTTGTCGCGGTTGTCGCCCATCATGAAGTAATGACCCGCAGGCACCGTGCATTCCAACCCCTCAACGCTGTAGGTGCAGTTTTCTTTGAAAGAAAAATCATCGATGCCGCTGACAAAGTTAGGGGTTTTGTCGTCATTGAGTAAGCGGTGGCGACGCAGTTCGGACATTTCTGAGGGCGTGCTGCCGATAGGCATGTCTTCTTCAAACTGCTTGCTGTAACGCATGTTGTCCGCGTCAAAAAACTCAGGAACAGCCACTTTGCTCACCGGTTGACCATTGATGGTGAGCATTTTGTTGAGGTAGGCGATTTTGTCGCCCGGCACCCCCACCACACGCTTGATGTAGTCCAGGCTGGGCTTGGGCGGGTAACGAAACACCATCACATCGCCACGCTTGACGGGCGTGCCGGATGTGAGTTGGTAATTGATCACTGGCAGTCGAATGCCGTAGTGAAATTTGTTGACCAAGATCAGATCGCCAACATGCAGGGTGGGAATCATGGAACCCGACGGAATTTTGAACGGCTCAAACAAAAAGGAGCGCAAGAAGAACACCGCGGCAATGACAGGAAACAGGCCTGCTGTCCAATCCATCCACCAGGGTTGACGCAGTATTTCTTCACGCGAACGGTGAAATTCCGCTTCGTTGTCTGCCACAGTGATGCCTTGGGCTTTCAAATCGTCCAGTCGTTTGGCATGCTGGGCATCGAGTTCCAACACCGCTGCACGGCGGCGTGGCAGGTAAATCCATTGCTCGGCCAGCCAGTACACACCACTCACGGCAGTGGCCAACAACAACAGCAAGGCAAATGAACCCTCAATACGGCCGCTGTACCAACCGATGGCGTAAGCCACAAAACCGCTGAGGATGATGGCGGTGAATGTCGGCATCAATCTTCCACCTGCAATATCGCCAAAAAGGCTTCCTGGGGCACTTCGACCGATCCGATTTGTTTCATGCGCTTTTTACCTGCTTTTTGTTTTTCAAGAAGTTTGCGTTTGCGGCTGATGTCACCGCCATAGCATTTTGCCAGCACGTTTTTACGCAAGGCCTTGATGGTTTCGCGCGCAATGATGTTGGCACCGATGGCGGCTTGAATGGCCACATCGAACATTTGCCGGCTGATGATTTCGCGCATTTTTGCCACCACTGCGCGACCCCGGTACTGCGACTGGCTGCGGTGCACGATGATGGACAACGCGTCGACCCGCTCGCCATTGAGCAAGATGTCAACCTTCACCACATCGGCGGAGCGGTATTCCTTGAATTCGTAATCCATGGAGGCATAACCCCGGCTGACGCTTTTGAGCTTGTCAAAAAAGTCGAGCACGATTTCGCCCAAAGGCATTTCATAGGTCAACATGACTTGCCGGCCGTGGTAGGCCATGTTCAATTGCACACCGCGTTTTTGGTTGGCCAAGGTCATGACCGCACCCACGTAATCCTGCGGCATGTACAAATGCACGGTCACGATGGGTTCACGGATCTCTTCCATTTTGCTGGCTTCGGGCATTTTGGAGGGGTTCTCCACCATCACCACTTGCCCATCGGCTCGCAGCACTTCATAAACCACACTCGGCGCCGTGGTGATCAAGTCCTGGTCGAATTCACGCTCGAGTCGCTCTTGCACGATTTCCATGTGCAACAGCCCCAAAAATCCGCAACGAAAACCAAATCCCAAAGCTTGCGACACCTCGGGTTCGTAGCGCAGCGAAGAATCGTTGAGCTTGAGTTTCTCCAAGGCATCTCGCAAGGCGTCGTATTGGTTGGCTTCGGTGGGGTACAAACCAGCGAATACCTGCGGCTGTATTTCTTTGAATCCGGGAAGCGCTTCGGTGGCGGTCGCCGCTGCGCCACCGGTGCCGGTTTTGATCAGGGTCACGGTATCGCCGACTTTGGCCGCCTGCAATTCCTTGATACCCGCGATGATGTAACCGACTTCACCTGCCTCCAGCGATTCGCGCGGTTGGTTGGCCGGTGTGAAAACGCCCAAGTTGTCGGCGTTGTAGGTCGCGCCGGACGCCATGAGTTTGATGCGCTCGCCTTTGACCAAGCGCCCGTCCACTACCCGCACCAGCATGACCACGCCCACGTATGTGTCAAACCAACTGTCGACGATCATGGCCCGTAGCGCGGCGTCAGGGTTACCACGCGGCGGCGGTACTTTGGCGATGATGGCCTCCAGAATTTCATCCACGCCCATGCCGGTTTTGGCGGAACACGGAATGGCTTCGGTGGCATCGATGCCAATCACATCTTCAATTTCTGATTTGGCGTTGTCCGGATCAGCTGATGCCAAATCCATTTTGTTGAGCACGGGCACGACTTCCACACCGAGGTCCAGCGCGGTATAGCAATTGGCAACGGTTTGTGCTTCAACGCCTTGGCTGGCATCGACCACCAACAATGCGCCCTCGCATGCGGACAAAGAACGGCTGACTTCATACGAAAAGTCGACATGCCCCGGTGTGTCGATCAAATTTAGGTTGTAAACCTGTCCGTCTTTGGCTTTGTAACGCAATGCAGCGGTCTGTGCCTTGATGGTTATCCCACGCTCTTTCTCGATGTCCATCGAATCCAACACTTGCGCTTCCATCTCTCGATCACTCAAACCGCCACAGCGTTGAATGATGCGATCTGCCAGCGTGGATTTGCCGTGATCGATGTGCGCGATGATGGAAAAATTTCTGATGTGGTTCATCAATGCAAGCAGTTAAGTGTTTGAATTTACAGAGGAGAAAGCCATAAAAAAGGGCGCGTCAGGTGATGACGCGCCCGGAACCAACAATCTATGGCAACTGCGATAGTTGGGAATTCATTGTAGGCAGAAAGCCCGTCGAGGTGGTGCCCCAAATCGCTTGCCCTACCCCGTTGCATGACAACGACATCCAGTTTATACACAGTTTATTAACAATTCGGTTGATGAAAAATCAGGATAACTTGTGGGTGATCTGTGGATCGATATGTACAACTGGGTAAGCATCCCATATTATGGAGAAATGACCGTTGCATATACCCAGATTCACAGTTTCAAGCCCTTACTTAGATTGAAATTTCCTTATCCAGCCATTTAAGTTAGTTTGCGCACACATCAAAAATATTTTCAAGGCCGTTGGAAGAATCCATCATTTGGCCAAGTCAAGGGTTAACCCTTGACTGGATTCCTGCTGTTCAACGCGGCCGAATGACGGTGTACTGTGACCACTCGCCACGGCGCAACAACACGCTCACCGCCTTGGATTTGTCGAGTTTGGACAGCACTTGGGCGAAGGCTTTGGTGTCGTTGACTTCAAAGTTGGCGATTTGCGTGATCACATCGCCTTCACGGATGCCGGCGCGCAAAGCCGGTTCTGCCACGGCATCGACCCTCACACCGCCACGCAGCTTGAATTCTTTCTTCAACGCGTCCGTCAAGTCGCTGACCGTCAAACCCAACAATTGGGCGGCGGTGCTGCTCTCTGGTGCTTTTTCAACGGCGGCGGGTTTGGCCGCCACTTTGTCCGGCTCAAACTCACCGACCGTGATGGCAACTTCGCGGGTCACGCCACGGCGCAAAACAGTGAGTTTGCTGCTGGTGCCGGGTTTGGTGTTGCCCACGGTGCGCGGCAAATCAGAGGATTTCTCGATGGTTTTGCCATCGAATTTGAGAATGATGTCACCGGCTTCGATGCCGACTTTCTCAGCCGGTGAACCCGGCTCGACGCTGCTGACAAACGCGCCTTGCGGTTTGGCCATGCCCAGCGACTCGGCCACCTCTTTGGTGACCTCACCGATACCCACACCAAGGCGTCCGCGCTGCACCCGGCCACTGGCGCGCAATTGGTTACTGACGTTGGCGGCTTCGTCAATCGGAATGGCAAAAGAAATACCCATGAAGCCGCCAGAGCGTGAATAAATCTGGCTGTTGATGCCCACCACTTCGCCGCGCATATTGATCAAGGGGCCACCTGAGTTGCCGGGATTGATCGCCACATCGGTTTGAATGAACGGCAAGTAGTCACCGGTGTCACGACCCTTGGCGCTGACGATGCCTGCAGTGACCGTGTTCTCTAAGCCGAAAGGTGAGCC
>JALRAA010000140.1 GCA_023262645.1 Burkholderiaceae bacterium | reverse complement strand
GTTGGTTTCTTACCCACTTTGAACCCCCAAGGTATTTGACTTTTCCACACACCACCCAGGACCCATCACCATGAAAACCGAGCCAGATAACCCCCTGAACGCCAAACTCTTGCAAGTCATCTGTCAATTGCATGATTGGGAAAACCAACATTTGCATGTGGTGCAAAGCCAGGCAGGACGCTACCTGTACCTGAGTTTGGTCAAGCAATTGATTCAGGCCAAAGAAGACCAACCCAGCGCGTTGCTCAAAGGCATCTACCACAACCAAGATTTGAGTGAGCGTGCACTGCGCTACAAAATCCGCGAATTTGAAGAAGAAGGCTTGATCAAATTCGAGTCCAACCAAATAGACAAACGCTCCAAAAAAATCGTCCCAACCGATGATTTGATGCAAACCTTAGAAACCCACAGCCAAGAGTTCGGGCGCATTTTGGCCACCAAATTCGTGGTGTTGCCCAAGAAATAACGCAGCCACCTGTGAGCAACCCTTGGAGCATTTGATGATCACCCACGACACCATGCTGGTCGCACTGCTGGGACTGTCGGTATGCCTGACACTCGGTTGGGCCATCACCGTGTATGGCTATCGCCGCCTGCGTCACACACTCAAGCACCAACAAGCCAAAGAACAGCACATACAAAACTTCATGGCGTCGCTGTCTCACCACCTGCGAACCCCGCTCAACGGCATCATGGGTTATGCCGAATACATACACAGCAGTTCGCAAGAGCCGATGGTGCATTTCACCTCCAAAATCATTTTGGAAAACAGCCTCGAAATGTTGCAATTGGTCAATGGCATGCTTGACCTGAACAAAATCAAAGAAGGCCAGTTGCAATTGGCCGTTTCATCGTTTGATGTGTACGACTTGTTAGAGTCGGTCAGACGGCTGCACCAAGCGCGCGCTACCCGCCTCAATATCCAACTGCAGCTCAGCACCAACCAACAAGCCACCCTCAAGATGACCGCCGACCCTTACCGGTTGCGGCAAGTGCTCAACCAGTTGGTAGACAACGCCATCACGTTCAATCGCCCCAAAGGTGAAGTCCATCTGCAACTCATGCACGATGAGATAACCAACATGCTGACATTCACCGTGTCAGATACCGGGCTGGGCATGACCCGCGAAGTACAAGAACAGTTGTTCACCGACCTGTCAGGGTTGTCCGCTGACTTTCCTGCCAAAGACAAAGCCGGCGTAGGACTGGGCTTGGCGCTGAGTCACCAATTGGTGCAATTGATGGGTGGCAAACTGGACTACCGCACCGAAGTCGGTGTGGGCAGCAGTTTCTTTTTCACCCTGCCCGTGCATCCGCCCATGGAGGTGACAGCATGAGCCGAGGACATGTGATCGTGGTGGATGACAACGAAAGCAACCGCTTGTTACCAGGTTTGTTTTTGCGCCCCTTGGGTTACTCTGTAGACGAATGCGACAGTGCGGCGCAAGCGCTCGCGCTTTTGCAACACCAAGCATGCGATGTGTTGTTGTTAGACATCTCTATGCCCACCATCAGTGGTATCGATTTGTGCGCCCAACTGCGTACCGAAAAACGGTTCAACAACATGAGGATCATTGCCTACACCGCCCACGCCATGCCCGAAGAAATCGCCCATCTTGAGGCCGTGGGCTTTAACAAAATCCTGCTCAAACCCATACGCAGTCACGATTTGCTCAAAGCGTTGCACATCTGAGACAAGCGCTACACCACGGGCATGGCATGCCAATCGGTGGTGTAGTCGGGTGATTTGCAGGTCTGCTTCATTTGCCAACCTGTGTACGCGCCTTGGGTTGAGACTTTCACCGTGCCGCGACCGTAACGCTTATTCAAACCGTCCAACGCATCCATCAAGCGCGTGTCCACCGCTTGCGGCGGCTCTAACCAATCGGTTTGGTAACGCCCCTGCGGCGCAATGCCACTGAGCATCACGCCGGCCTTTTTGTACTGATAACCGGGGCGAAACATGCGCTCGACCAAATGCCCGGCCCAGCGACTCACCACCAAACTGTCGCTTGTCGGTTGGGGCAAGGGCACCACCAAGGAAGGCATGTATTGCGGCAGGTCTTTGCGAAAACGGTTGGTCATTAAAAACACTTGAATCACCGATGCATGCGAGCCTTGGGCGCGCAACTTGGCACAGGCATTCGCCACAAACATGCTGACCGCGTCTTTGAGCACATCGACGTCCTCAACCATGCTGCCAAACGACCGACTGGCGATGATTTGTTGCTTGTCGGCCTGCACTTCTTGCATATCGATGCACGACAAACCGTTGAGTTCACGCTGGGTTTTTTCCATCACCACCCCGAATTCGGCGCGCAAGCTCGGTATGTGCGCCTGGCGCAAATCCTGCACGGTGCGTATGCCATGCGCCACCAAACGGCTGCTCAAGCGCCTGCCGACACCCCACACCTCGTCTACTGCAATGCGTGCGAGCAAGCGCGACTGCTGTGCCTCGGTGAGGTCGTTGTAATTGAACACACCGCGTGAACGCGGGTGTTTTTTGGCGATGTGGTTGGCCAGCTTGGCCAAGGTCTTGGTCGGGCCGATGCCCACACACACCGGCAAGCCGGTCCACTTGAGCACGGTTTCGCGGATACGGTAGCTGAGTGCGCGCACATCGGGCATGCCGCTGAGATCGACAAAACATTCGTCGATCGAATAGACCTCGGTGCGTGGCGAAAAATCGCTGAGGATGCGCATGACCCGGTTCGACAAATCGGCATACAAAGCGTAATTGGAACTGAGCGCCAAAATGCCGTGCTGCTCGGCCAGCGCTTTGCACTCAAACCACGGTTGCCCCATGCGAATGCCCAAAGCCTTGGCCTCGTTCGAGCGTGACACCACACAGCCATCGTTGTTGGACAACACCACCACGGGTATGCGTTGCAGATCCGGGCGAAACAAGCGCTCGCAACTGACGTAAAAGTTGTTGCAATCCACCAAAGCCAGTTGCGACAGTACGCCAGCCATGCGTCAATAGAGTTTGTGCAAGTTGTACGTGACCACGCCCCAGACCGCGAAGTCGTCCTCGTCCTTGATCAAGCGCGGCGGATAAATGCTGTTTTCTGCCAATAATTTGACAACGCCGCCGCGCCGGTAAAAACGCTTGACCGTGAATTCGTTGTTCAACAAGGCCAACACAATGCACTGGTGCTTGGGGTCCAAACTGCGGTCTACCAGCAGCGTATCGCCCTCGTAAATACCCGCCCCGACCATCGAGTCGCCTTTGACCCGAAACAAAAACGTGGCCTCTTTGTTGCCGATCAGGTGCTCGTTCAGGTCGATGCGTTTGCGCGTGTGATCTGCCGCCGGTGACGGGAAACCCGCAGGCACGGCCCAACTGCACATATCCAGCCAAAGCGGCTGGGCAGCAAGGGCAACCGGGGTTGCCAAGGGCAAAAGTGTGTCGGACATGGATACAGAATACTGTTAATTTATACAGTATATACCCCGTGTTTATACCGTGTGCCGCATGCCTTTTCAGCGCAGGTCCGAGCGTTCAGGCCGATAAATCCATGCGCCGCAAGCCATGGGTTTGCAGTTCTTGTGCAATTTGCTGCGCCAAAACAGGGTCAGGCGATATGGACAGGGACAAACAATTTATAGCCCATGCGGGTCACCGCCTTGATGCCGGGCTGGCCGCACAAAATCGCGTCCATCTTGCGCCGCACACGGCTGACGATTTGCTCGATACGCAATTTGTTGGTGGACTCCGGCAGGTCAATGTCGCCAAACAGATCGATCAGTCGGGACATGCTCAGCAGTTCGGCAGACAAGGCCAACTCGTAGACCAGACTGGCTTCGCTCACGGTCAAAGCGATCGGTGGTTGGCCTGGTGGCTCGAGTTGCAGGGCAGACATGCGCAACACCCAGGCACTGGGCACGGCTTGCGGCGTCATGCGGCGGCACAAGGTTTGCAACACCGTGGTCAGTTCATGGGGCTTGACCGGTTTGGTCAGGTAGACATCGGCACCGGATTCGTAACCCTCCATGCGGTCCACACTGCGCACGCGGGCGGTCAACATGACAATGCCGATGCGCGGAAACGCTTGGCGCAAGCGCTTGGCAATCGACAAACCGTCTTCCTCGGGCAAATTCAAATCCAGCACCACCACATGCGGAACAGCCGCAGACAAGGCCTGGTTCAACTCCAAGCCGTCACCCACACCGCGCACCTTGAAACCGACGCTGGATAAATGGTCTTCCAACGCTTCGCGCAAAGCGATGTTGTCTTCCACCAAGAGGATTTGATTGGCGCTGTTTGGCATAGATGCGTGTGAAATGCTTCGCCTTTAACAGCAATTATTTTATTGATATTGGTAAATTTAGAGTTTATATTGAATTTCAGGTTTTCTCAGGTTTTTCCCTGGCCTGCGGTTAGATTCAAAACCATCGCCATCGCGCCTGTCCACCTGCGTCGATGACCGCTTTCTACTGCTGCCCTCAATCGCGTCCATGGATGATTTGCAACTGACATTTTTTGAACTGGGCGTTGCCGCCACGATGCTGGCGTGGAGCTTGGTGCAATGGTTGTTGATCCAAAAACGCATTTATGCGTTCATCGCCATCACGCTGGGTTTTTTCGTCGCCAAGTTGCTGACACACAGTGCGGTATTGGCGCAATGGTTTGGACTGAGCCCGGCACAAAACAGTTCTTTGCTGGTGTTGTTTGGCATTGGCTATGGCATCAATGGTTTGTACATGTTGCATTTGCTGCTGGTGAATGCACACCCGCCATTGCCTCGGCACACCGTGTTTCAACTGGCTTATGCCGTGTGCTTGTTGCTGGGTTTTGCCAGTTTGTTTTTGCCAAGCGCGCAAGTGCGGGTGGCAGCCACCGTGGTGCTGTTGCTGTTGTTGGCCATGCTCAGTCGCGACTTTGGTTTGTCGACCCAACGCCATCCGTCAGAACGCCGTATTTCGCAATGGCAATGGAGTATTTACAGTCTGGTCAGCGTGAGCTTTGTGGTGCACGCAGCCCATGTGTTGCTGCCCAGACTGTAAATACTCCATTGCCATTGCGAAATACGGCGTT
>JALRAA010000013.1:11569-13398 GCA_023262645.1 Burkholderiaceae bacterium | reverse complement strand
TCCTCCGCTGCAGCATACCTGAAACTGTAGAAGGTAAAATCCTTAAAGTCGTACTTTTTATTCCTCTTGTGCCGCAGTGATGTCAAGTTTAACTTGGCCTTGAAAACTTTTTTGCTGAGAATCTCGGGTGCCACACTCATGACGATACGCATGCATATAGTATATATCATACCCAAGTCAAGCAGCTTTTCGATGGTGCGTGCGGTGAAACGCACAGTCATCATCTCTTCGCTGATGGATTTTTGGATCTTCATGTAGGCAGGGGTACCGTAGCCTTCCTTGTCGAAACTTTTGCGCAGCTTTTCAAACAGGGTTTGAATGCGATCGAGTCGTGTCAGGGCTTCGCTTTTGAGTTCTTCGAGCTTTTTGGTGAGCGCTTTGGAGCCGCCCTTGCCGTCGTCATCGTCTGAATCGTCGAACTCGTCGAAATCTTCTTCGGCCACATAGTCATCGGCTTCGTTGGCATTGGTGAAGCCGTCAACGATGGTGGAGATCACTACTTTGTCTTCGCGAATGTCAGCGGCCATGCGCAGAATTTCTGCAACCGTTGCGGGTGACGCGCTGATGGCTTCCATCATCGCCATCAAACCGCCTTCAATGCGTTTGGCGATTTCAATCTCGCCTTCACGGGTCAGCAATTCGACCGTACCCATTTCGCGCATGTACATGCGAACCGGATCGGTGGTGCGGCCGAACTCACTGTCCACAGTAGACAGCGCTGCTTCGGCTTCTTCTTCGGCTTCCTCTTCACTGGCGACGGTGGGCCCGGTGTTGTTGATGATCAACATTTCCGCATCGGGTGTTTGCTCGAACACCGCTACGCCCATGTCGTTGAGCATGGTGATCACAACTTCCAGGGTTTCGGCATCGACCAGTTTGTCGGGCAAGTGGTCGGAAATCTCGCCATGCGTCAGATAGCCACGGGTTTTACCGAGCTTGATCAGTGTTTTCAGACGCGAACGGCGTTTGGCCAAATCTTCTTCTGAAAGGATGGCTTCATCCAGTCCAAACTCTTTCATCAAGGCGCGTTCTTTGGCCTTGCTGATTTTCATGCGCAATGGTTTTACTTTTTCTCCACTGCTAGCGGTTTCGTCGGCGAATTCGGCTTCAAGGTCGACGATGTCTTCGTCTTCCAAGGCTTTTTTGGCAGCGCCTTTTCCTTTGGCGGCTTTTTTGCCAACGGCTTTGGGAGGCTTGGCGCGCTCTGCGGAGGGTTTGGCTGGTGCTTTGGCGGCTGATTTGGCCGCGGGCTTGGCAGAAGCTTTCGCGGGTACCTTGGCAGCGGGCTTGGCTACAGCCTTGGCGATAGCCTTGGTCACAGGTTTGGCAGGTGTTTTGGTGGCAGGTTTGGCGGTTGCTTTGGTCGCAGGTTTGGCTGAGGCTTTGGTCACGGTTTTGGTCACAGGTTTGGCTGCGGTTTTGGTCGCAGGTTTGGCAGCGGTTTTGGAAACAGCTTTGGCGGCGGTTTTAGCGGGTTTGGCAGGTTTCTTGGCAGGCATGTCAATCCTCATTCAAAAAAAATACACACACCCAGTGAGCCGGGCGATGTGCTTATCAAGGAGGGCAAACAAGCTGGGAGGGCGAACATTTGGTGTGCAATCCTTGCGGAGATTGGCGGGTCGTGCGCTGTGTGTCACGGTTGGCCGGGCCCGGAGGTGTTGCTGTCGCGCTTGCCTGAGCTTGGATTATACCATCAGCCGTGTCCCGATTTCAACTGGATCAAGCGCTGGTTGAGGTGTTTGAAGCGTTCAAACAGGGTGGGCTCGGCCCCGACGCGGGGCGCGATGGCGTTGAGTTCGGTTGAAACAGCGATTTTTTCCATCTCGATC
>JALRAA010000013.1:0-11559 GCA_023262645.1 Burkholderiaceae bacterium | reverse complement strand
GTCAGTTCGTCAATTTGGTTGGCCAAGTGGGCTTTTTCCAATTCCAACATGATGCTTTGCAACTCACTGGCATCGTTGTCCATTTGCAGGGGGGTGTTGTCAATCAGTTGCACCAGCAAGGCCTCGTCTTCGTGACCGCGCAAGCCTTCGCGCAGCGCCGCCAAAGGTTGCACGCCGTGTTCATGCCATTGTTGGTCAAGCCATGTGAACAACCGGCCATGCGGTGCAGCCAAATCCATCAGCAAATGTTGCAACGGAGAAGCCAGTGCCGCCCACTGCGGCATGTCGGTAAACAGAATTTGTAATGCGCGGTCTTGGCGGCTGGGAATTTTTCGGCGCAAGGCAACACCGCGAGT
The DNA here is from genome assembly GCA_023262645.1 of Burkholderiaceae bacterium. GTDB lineage: Bacteria > Pseudomonadota > Gammaproteobacteria > Burkholderiales > Burkholderiaceae_C > Limnohabitans. The sequence continues at coordinate 11,203 of JALRAA010000013.1, read as the reverse complement.
GACAGGGGCAGAAGCAGCAGGCGACCAGGTTTTGCCGGACTTGGGGGGGCTTCGACGGCGATCACCCAACGTGGCCGCAGAAGCACCTTGCCAAAGACGCAGCAACTCGCGTTCTCCGATACCCACCAGTTCAGCCAATTCGCCCAGCAACTGCGTTTTCAAAACGCCCTCTGGCAGGGCCGACCACAGGGGCTTGGCTTGTGTCGCCAGCAAGGCGCGTCCTTCTGCCGTGTCCAGGTCGCAGCCTTCGCGTGCGACTTCCACCATGAAACGGCTGAGCGGGGTGGCATCAGACACCATGCGTGCAAAGGCTTCTTTGCCGTGTGCACGGATAAAACTGTCCGGGTCGTGCTCAGCGGGCAAGAACAAGAATTTCACATTGCGTACATCGGTGGCGTAAGGCAGTGCACCGTCTAATGCTTTTCGAGCCGCGCGCCGCCCAGCCGCATCGCCGTCAAAGCTGAACACCACTGCATCGGTGAAACGAAACAATTTCTGCACATGTTCGGTCGTGCAGGCGGTGCCCAAAGTGGCGACTGCATTGGCAAAGCCCAATTGCGCAAGTGCCACCACATCCATGTAGCCCTCTGTCACCAGCACATAACCCGATTCACGCAATGCCTGCCTGGCTTCGAACAGGCCGTACAGCTCACGTCCTTTGCTGAAAACAGGGGTTTCAGGTGAGTTCAGGTATTTGGGCGTGCCTTCGCCAATGATGCGTCCGCCAAAACCAATGCATTCCCCTTTGACATTGCGAATCGGAAACATGATGCGGTCGCGAAACCGGTCATAGCGTTTTTCTTCACCGTCTTCAGGCGGGGTTTGAATCACCAGACCCGATTCCACCAACAACGGATCTTGGTAATCGGCAAACACGCTGGCCAAGCTGCGCCAACCGTCGGGCGCGTATCCCAGTCCAAAATCTTTGGCAATTTCACCTGTCAAACCGCGGCCTTTTAAATAATCGACCGCTTTGGGGCTGGTTTTGAGTTGTTTGCGATAGGCGTCTGCGGCTTTTTCCAGCACATCGCTCAACGTGGCTTGCCGTTGGCGTTGTTGCGCTGCGCGTTGGCGCTCCATCGGATCGGTATCGTCTTCGGGGACTTGCAAACCATAAGACTGTGCCAAGTCTTTGACCGCATCCACAAAACTCATGCCGGCATGCTCCATCAAAAAACCGATGGCATTGCCATTTTTGCCGCAACCAAAACAATGGAAAAACTGTTTGCTGGGACTGACGGTGAAAGAAGGGGATTTTTCGCCGTGAAACGGGCACAGGCCCATGTAATTGGCCCCGCCTTTTTTCAGCTGCACATAGCGGCCCACCACTTCCACCACATCAGCGCGAGCGATCAATTCCTGAATGAATGACTGGGGAATGGCCATGGCTTCAGTCGCCGCTGACCCAGCCTTCGCGGCGCGGATCGGCTGCACCTGACCAGGCTTGCGCTTCTCTTTGCAGGGCTTGCAAACCGCTGGGCATGTCTGTGCTCAATACCTCATGTCCTTTGGCCTTCAGCCCTTCGATGGTGGCAGCGTTGAACCGGTTTTTCTCAAGCAGCAAAGCACCGTTGGCGTTGATCAGGCCGCTGTGTGGAGCATTCAAGGCTTGTTGCGCGTTCTTGCCGTTGTGCAGCATGGCCCACAAACTTTGGCTGGTGAAATGGATGATCATGGCGCCGCCCGGGCTGCCCATATTGATCAGCAAAGGCGCAGGAACTGTGTCAGATGCTTTGTCAGAAAACACCATCACTGGGTTCATGGAAGAGCGAGGCCGTTTACCCGCTTGCAATCGGTTGGCGATCGGCAAGCCCTGTGCGTCGCTGGGCACGAAACTGAAATCGGTGAGTTGGTTGTTGAGCAAAAAACCGCCGCGTGGTCCGGGGCTGACCATGAGGCGGGCACCAAACCCGCTTTCAATCGTGGTGGTCATGGACACTGCATGACCCAAACCATCGATGATGCTGATGTGGCTGGTGCCAAGCTCCGTTTGCGTGGGCATGGGGGCATAGCTGCTTTTGAGCGTATCTGGAGAGCCGGCCTCGGCCTTGGGCATGCGTTGCGCACCCATGAGAGAGGCGCGTTGTTCTAAATAAGGAGCACTCAACAAGCTCTCCCAACCGCCGCTGGGCGCTTGCACAAACAACGGATCGGCGATGTACATCGCCCGGTCGGCAAATGCGAGACGTGCTGCTTCGTTGTACTGATGTAACCAATCCACGCTGCCCATCTCTGGGTCAGACGAGGGGCGGGCAGCAAGCATGCCAAACATCTGACCCATGGTGATCAAACCGGAAGAGGGTGGCCCAACGCCGCAAACTTTTACGGCTTGCGCAGGGGTTGTGGCCGTGTGTGAAAAACACAGGGCGTCGCGAACGTAGGGGCGGTATTTGCGCATGTCTGCCATGGTCAACAGACCTGGATTGTTCGGGTGCAACTGCACTTTATCGACGATGCGTTGCGCCAAAGGCCCCGTGTAAAAAGCGTCGGCACCTTGGTTGGCCAGCATGCGCAAAACTTTTGCCAAACCCGGGTTGGTCAGCACATGGCCCACGGGTAGGGGAGAGCCATCTGGGTTGAAAAAATACGCGGCGGCTTGCGGGTCTTTGAGCAAACTGGGTTCGGCCTTGAGCAAAGCGTGTAGCCGGGGGCTGATGGCAAAGCCTTTGTCGGCCAATTCGATGGCCGGTTGGAACAAATGGGCCCAGGGCAAGCGCCCGTGTTGTTGGTGCGCGGTGGCCAGCATGCGAAGTACGCCCGGCACACCAACAGCACGCCCACCGGTGACCACGTCGTTGAAAGGCAAAGGTTTGCCATGGAGCATGAACAAGTCTGTTGGAGCCAAAACAGGCGCTGTTTCGCGGCCATCGAACACTTGAAGTTGCTGGCCGTCGTGGTGCAATAAAAATGCGCCACCGCCGATACCGCTGGATTGCGGCTCTACCAAAGTCAACACCATTTGTACGGCAATGGCCGCATCTACGGCTGAACCGCCGGCTTGCAAAATACGGTACCCGGCTTCGCTGGCCAAGGGGTGCGCAGCCGCCACTGCGCGTTGTGTCAAATGCCAGCCCGGTTTGTTTGTCCATCCACTGGCGGCTTCGGGTTGAACGCTGGTGGCGTTTTGCGCCAGCACCAGCGGCGTGAAGAAAACCGGCCAAAGCAAAGCCAGCCCAAGGCGCGCAAAACAACGGCTCAACCGCAAACGGTTGGCCGTCAATGCTTCAAAACTGTGGGCTGTTCGCATTGCATTACTTGGGGGGCAAACGAATCGCGCCATCCAAGCGAATGACCTCACCATTGAGCATGTCGTTGTCCAGAATATGCACCACCAATTTGGCGTAATCGTGTGGCGTGCCAAGCCGCGAAGGAAACGGCACACCGGCGGCCAAAGCGTCTTGCACATCCTTAGGCATGGAGAACATCATGGGTGTGCCAAAAATACCCGGGGCAATGGTCATGTTGCGAATCCCAAGCTTGGACAAATCACGCGCGATCGGCAAGGTCATGCCTACGATACCGCCTTTGGACGCAGAGTAAGCCGCTTGTCCGATTTGACCGTCATAGGCCGCCACAGAAGCGGTTGAGATCAGCACACCACGCTCACCGGTTTCCTCAGGCGTATTGGTGCTCATGGCCTGCGCGGCCAAACGGATCATGTTGAAACTGCCGATCAAGTTGATGTTGATGGTGCGTTGAAATCCGGCCAATACATGCGGCCCCGATTTGCCGACGGTGCGCTCTGCCGTTGCAATGCCCGCGCAATTGATCAAGCCCGATAGCTTTCCCAAGGTTTGCGCTTTGCTGACCACCGCAGAGGCTTGTTCTTCATTCGCCACATCGCAATGCATGAACACACCGCCTAACTCAGCGGCGATGGCTTGGCCTTTCTCATCTTGCATGTCAGCGATCACGACCTTGCCGCCGTGTTGTGCCAATAAACGCGCGGTGCCTTCTCCCAAACCTGATGCCCCGCCGGTCACGATAAATACGTTGTTTTTGATTTGCATAAAAGCCTCTCTATGAAAAATCTGCTGCATCAGCAGTGCTTAGCCGAAAGATTATGGCAGTGAAGTCCTGCCACAATTGCACGCATGACTTTGCCCCGAAACACCATGAATTTCTTTCAAAAAACATTTTCTTTGGCCGTATTGCTGTTGATGGTCGCTTGCGCAAGCGTGACCACACCGCCAGTTGCCCCCACCCAGCCCCCGGTGGTGGAAGCCCCAGCCCCGAAAAAAATCCCCAAACTCGGCTTGGCCTTGGGCGGTGGCGCGGCCCGGGGTTTTGCCCACATAGGGGTGTTGCAGGTGCTGGAGGAAGAGGGCATCAAGCCGACCTTGGTGGTGGGCACCTCGGCTGGCAGTGTGGTGGCGGCGTTTTACGCCAGCGGCAAGACCGCTTCGCAATTGCAATGGTTGGCCGACACCATGGACGAGTCACAGTTCACCGACTGGGCCAATCCGTTTACCGGGCGCGGCATGTTGCGTGGTGAAGCCCTGGGCAAATATGTCAACAGCCAACTCAACGGCATGAAAATCGAAGACATGAAGATGCCGCTGGGTATTGTGGCCACCGACTTGCGCACTGGCGACGGTATCTTGTTTCAGCGCGGCGATGTGGCCACTGCCGTGCGGGCTTCCAGCGCGGTACCGTCGGTGTTCGAGCCGGTGCGCATCGGTAGCAAAGATTACGTCGATGGCGGCTTGGTTTCTCCAGTGCCCGTGCGTTATGCCAAACAAATGGGTGCCGATATCGTGCTGGCCATTGATATTTCCAGCCGCCCAGAAGATGCCAAAACCAGTGATTTGCTCAAGGTGTTGTTGCAAACATTCAGCATCATGGGCAAAAGCATCAGCCAACTTGAGCTGGCGCAAGCCGACGTGGTGGTGCGACCCGCGTTGCCCGATGTCGGCAGTGCAGAGTTTTCAGCCCGCAAGAAAAGCATAGAGGCTGGACGCGCGGCGATGAAACAAGCGTTGCCTCAACTCAAAGCTTTGATGGCGCCTTGAGCTTTCACAAAATAAACGGCGGCAACTGTTTTTGACGCATAAAAAAGGCCCGCCTTGTGAGCGGGCCTTGTAAACGGATCCCTGAACCTGTGTTCCTGAGGACCCGAGGAGACAATCTTTGCGATAAATCAACGCTTGCGTGAAGCAGGCTTGGCAGCAGCGGCTGTGGTGGTGGTTGCCATTGCGTGCAAATTGGCTTCAGCAGCTTCGGTGGCTTGCTTGACAGCTTTTTGAACGCTTTCAATGGCGGTTTGGCTGGCAGAGATAGCAGACTTCATCATGGCCACGGCGCTTTCTGAGCCAGCAGGTGCGTTCTTGGACACGGAATCCACCAAACCCACGACAGATTTTTGGGCTTCAGCGGCTTTTTCTTCAAAAGCGTGACCGAATTCTTTGCTGGTGCTGGAAGCGATGTCATACACGTGGCGGCTGAAAGCAACGGCTTTTTCGCTCAAGGGTTGCAGGTAACCGGCTTGCAGGGCCATCAATTCTTGAACGTCTTTGACGTTCATCAGTGCATGCGCTTGTGATTGGGTGTCTGCGATGGCGGCTTTGGCGGCGGCCATGTTCAGTTCCACCATTTTTTCAACGCCGGAGAAGGCTTTTTCGGTCAGGCCGAACAGGGTCTCCATGTTGGCTTTTTGGGCGGCGATCATTTGTTCTGCGGTCATCATGGTAATTTCCTTGGAAGTTGTTAAAAAGACTGACTCTGGGCTGCTTTGCTGATATGTTGCACCGCAGCATGGTTTGAAGTATAGGGTTTATCCTAGGCAATTCAAGCCTTTTTTGTTGCGATGCAACAATTTAGACTGGATTGCCTAATTCCGTTATTCGGATGAAAATCCTTAAAAATCATATAGATACAGAAATATTCTGAACCATGAAACTTTTTTATGCCGCCACCAGTTTGCAAACGCTGCCGGCGGGCCATCGTTTTCCGATGGGCAAATACGAGATATTGCGGCAACGATTGGCAGCAGAACTGCCGCAATTGCAGTTGCAGCTGGCTGATCCTGCCAGCGATGGGGAGTTGGCTTTGGTACACACGCCCGCTTATGTGCAAGCGGTGGTCAGGGGTGAGTTGAGCGCATCTGCGCAACGAGAAATCGGTTTTCCGTGGTCTGAAGGCATGGTGGAGCGGGCGCGTCGTTCGGTCGGTGCCACCGTCAGTGCCGCGCGGCTGGCCATGCAACAGGGCATCGCGGCGAATCTGGCGGGGGGGACGCACCATGCCTATGCCGACAAGGGCAGTGGTTTTTGTGTGTTCAATGATGTCGCGGTGGCCGCGCGTTTATTGCAGACGGAAGTGGCGCGTCAGAGCAAGCACGTTTTTCAAGTCGCTGTGATTGATTTGGATGTTCACCAAGGCAACGGCACGGCCCGTATTTTTCGGCAAGACCCGTCGGTGTTCACGTTGTCCATGCATGGGGCCAAAAATTTTCCGTTTCGCAAAGAGCAAAGCGATTTGGATATCGATTTGCCTGACGGATGTACTGACGGGCTGTATTTGTCGCAACTGCAAGCTGCATTGGCGCAGCTAGAAGCGCGTTGCTCACCGGATGTGGTGTTTTATTTGGCGGGCGCCGATCCGCATGAGGGTGACCGATTGGGGCGTTTGAAGTTGAGTTTTGAAGGCTTGCAGGAAAGAGACCGCATGGTGTTTGAATGGGCTTGGCGAAAACGTGTTCCTTTGGCCATGGCCATGGCGGGTGGGTATGGCAAAGAGATTGCAGACACGGTGCAGGTGCAAATAAATACTTTCTCGCAAGCCTTGACCGCCTGGGAACGCTGGCAAAATCAACAGCCATGACCTCTCAACCATTGCGTGCACAAGCGCTTGACCGTTCGTCTTTCCGCTGTTTTCGAGATATCTCCACCCGATGGATGGATAACGATGCTTACGGCCATGTGAATAACGTGGTTTACTACCAGTGGTTTGACACTGCGGTCAACGCATATTTGATCGAGCAAGGGGCACTTGATATTCACCAAGGCCAGACCATCGGCTTGGTGGTGGAAACCCATTGCAACTATTTCTCACCGTTGGCTTTTCCGCAAACGGTACAAGTGGGTTTGCGCGTGGCGCGCATTGGTTCATCGAGCGTTCGCTACGAGTTGGGTGTGTTTGCACAAGGTCAAGCGCTGAGCGCGGCGCACGGTCATTTCATCCATGTGTATGTGGACAAACAAACACGTCGCCCCGTCTCGCAATTGCCGCAAGTTTTAAAAAACGTATTGGAAACCCTCACATGAGCACAGCAACCACTGTTGAACAAGCCATCAACACGCGCATGTCAGCCCGCGCATTCACACCGCAACCTGTACCACGCGAACTCATCACCCAGTTACTGGCGCAAGCCTCTCGTGCACCGTCTGGCACCAATACCCAGCCTTGGAAGGTGTATGTGTTGCAAGGCAAAAGCCGCGATACCTTGGTGGAAAAAGTGTGCGCAGCGCATGATGAGGTCAGGGCGCATCCAGAAAAAGCGGCGGACTACCGCGAGCCCTACGACTACTACCCGGAGAAATGGGTCAGCCCCTTCATCGACAGACGACGCGAAAACGGTTGGAGTTTGTATGGCTTGCTGGGCATCACCAAAGCAGACAAAGACAAAATGCATGCACAGCACCAGCGCAATTACCGTTTTTTCGATGCACCTGTGGGCCTCATGTTCACGCTGGACAAGGTCATGGGCAGAGGCTCGTTGGTTGATTACGGCATGTTTTTGCAAACATTGATGTTGGCAGCGCGCGGCATGGGTTTGCACACTTGTCCGCAAGCGGCTTGGAACGGTTTTGGCAGCATCATCCTGCCGCATATTGGCGCGGGTGACAACGAAATGCTGGTCTGTGGCATGGCACTCGGTTATGCCGACACGTCTGAAATTGTCAACACATTTCGCACGCCACGCGAACCTGTCGAGTCGTTCACGCAGTGGCTGGAATGAACAAGGCCATCGCATGATCATCACCAGTTTGCTCGACACAGACTTATACAAATTCACCATGATGCAAGCGGTGTTGCATCAATTTCCTGGCGCGCAAGTGGCCTACAAATTCAAATGCCGCACGCCGGGTGTGCAACTCGCGCCCTACGTGGATGAAATTCGCAGTGAAATCAAGTCGTTGTGCAAACTCCAATTCACCGAGCAAGAGCTGGCTTGGATGCGGGCCATGCGTTTCATCAAAAGCGACTTTGTCGATTTCCTCGGCATCTTCAGGCTGAATGAAAAATACATCACGGTAGATGCCAACACCGATGGCACGATGGACATTCAGATCAAAGGCCCTTGGTTGCACACCATTTTGTTTGAAATTCCTGTGCTGGCCATCGTCAACGAGGTGTACTTTCGCCATGCGCAGCCGGTACCCGATTACGTTGAAGGGCGCAAGCGATTGCAAACCAAAATTGAACAATTGCAGGCGGTCGATTTGGGCGATTTAAAAATCGCTGACTACGGTACCCGCAGACGTTTTTCTAAGTCATGGCACGAGGAAGTGCTGCGGGTGTTGACGGCACAGTTGGGCGCGGGTCAGACCGGTCGTTTTGCCGGCACCAGCAATTGTTTGTTTGCCAAAAGTTTGGGCTTGACACCTTTGGGCACCATGGCGCATGAATATTTGCAAGCGTGTCAGGCGCTGGGCCCGCGTTTGCGTGACAGCCAAGTGTTCGGTTTTGAAACTTGGGCGCGCGAGTACCGAGGTGACTTGGGCATTGCCTTGAGCGATGTCTATGGCATCGAACCTTTTTTGCGCGACTTCGACATGTACTTTTGCAAATTGTTTGATGGTGCGCGGCATGACAGCGGCGACCCGTTCAATTGGGGTGAGCGCATGATCGAGCATTACAAAAACAACCGGGTTGACCCGTTGACGAAAACACTCATCTTCAGCGACGGTCTGACTGTGCCACGCACCATCGAGTTGTACCAACGCTTTCGGGGACGCTGTCAATTGGCTTTTGGCATTGGCACCAACTTGACCAACGACTTGGGTTATGAGCCTTTGCAAATCGTCATCAAAATGGTGGAATGCAACGGTCAACCGGTGGCAAAGCTGTCAGACACGCCCTCAAAAAACATGTGCGAAGACGCGAACTACATGGCTTATTTGCGCCAAGTCTTTGGCATTGCGTCTCCCGAATCTGAACCAACCATGTCTGATCCTCGCTGAATGAACTATCTCAAACTTTTGGTTTTATTCGCAGCGGCTGCCTGCCTGAACCTGTGGGCGCCTGATTTGCTTTCCCACATGGACAGCTTGCCCGCCACCGAGGCTACATTGGCAGGGTCGTTATGGTGTGTGTCTTTGATGTTGGGGTTTGGCTGGGCTTGTAGCAAGCTCGCTGTGGGTACGGTATTTCCCAGCTTCACGCTGCAGTTGTTGATGGGCATTGTGTTGCATGATGCATTACAACCTTTGTCACTGCAATTGGCTTTGGCTGTGGTGGTATGCACTGCGTTGGCGGCATTGATTTTGAAATCGGGCGGCGATGAAATCGACCGCCAAGAATTTTTAACCATTGCTTGGCCAACTGTTTTAATTGCGGTGGTGGGCTACGGCCTCACATTTTTTGTGATGTTCCCATTGCTCGTTTGGTTGGGGCTGAGTGGTCCGCAAGCGGCGTTGTTGTCAGCCATCATCGGGTCTACCGATCCTGCAGCGCTGATTCCCACACTCAAACAATTGGTGTTCAAGCATGTGTATCGCCGCGTGGTCAACCTGTCTGTCGCTGAAAGCGCGCTCAACGACGCAGTAGGCGCCATATTCACAGCAGCAGTGGCTGAAATGGTATTGGCCAAAACCGATATGTCCAGCGTTGACTCGCTGACACAAAACTTGTTCAGTCCTTACAACCTCATCAATCTGGGTCAACAGTTTTTGTTTGGTTGCATCGCCGGGTTGGTTGGTTGGCTGTTGATGCACATTTATGAACGATTCAGACTGCGCGATCACCAAAGAAATTTGCCATTGCCTGTTTTTGATTTTGCGCTGTTGCTGTTCATTCCATTGGCCACTTTTTTACTGGCGCAAATGCTCCATGGCAACGGATTTTTGGCGGCTTTTGTGGCGGGGTTGCTGGCCAATTTCAACCACAAACAAAACCACTTTCACGAAGCATTGCAACAAACAGAAACGCACATTGAAAGTTTGGCCAAGCCCATCATTTTCATGATGGTGGGGCCATTTGTTTCATTGCCCATGTTGATGGATACTGCATTGACGGGAATGTTGGTGTCGTTATTGTTCATGCTGGTTGCCAGACCCGTGGCGGTTTTCCTTTCACTGCTGATCACCAACATCACCCTCAAAGAAAAACTTTTCTTGTGTGTGGTGCGCGAAACCGGCGTGATTCCTGTGGTGCTTGCAGTGATCACCGTCGCACAATTTCCCACCATGACCATGTTGATGCCCTTGACCGCTTGGGTGGTCATTTGGACATTGACTTTGTTGCCTGCCATCACGCCTTGGTGGGCTGCCAAACTGAAAATGCTCAATCCATGAAACCCTCCATCATTGTTTCGCGCCCGATTTACCCAGAAGTCATTGAAAGACTGCGCACGCATTTCGAAGTCACCGCACACCAGACCGATCCTGAATGGACGCCGCAGACCTGGGCAGACGCTTTGTCACAGCACGATGGCGCGCTCACCATGGGGATAGAGCCGGTGAACGAGGCGGTGCTGGCTGCGTGCAAGCGGTTGCGCATTTGTGCCAATTTGTCCGTCGGCTATAACAATTTCGATGTGCCTGCCATGACCCGCCACGGTGTATTGGCCACCAACGCGCCCGACGTGCTGACCGAAACCACAGCCGATTTCGGTTTTGCACTGCTGATGGCAGCCGCACGGCGCGTGACCGAAGCTGAGCGCTATGTGCGCGATGGCCAGTGGCAAAAATGGACGCTGGACATGCTGCCCGGCATGGCTGTGCATGGCAGTACCTTGGGCATCATTGGCATGGGCCGAATTGGCCAGGCTATTGCCAAGCGAGGCGCATTGGGGTTTGGCATGCGCGTCATCTATCACAACCGAAGCCGTTTAAGCGCCGAGGCTGAAGCCGAATGCCATGCCAGTTATTTTTCCAAACAAGCATTGCTTCAACAAGCAGACCATGTGGTGCTGGTGCTGCCCTACAGCCAAGCATCGCACCACACGATTGGCGCAGCAGAGTTATCGTTGATGAAGCCC
>JALRAA010000139.1 GCA_023262645.1 Burkholderiaceae bacterium | reverse complement strand
AGTCGGTGAAATTTCAACCAGATCTACATCCAGTTCACCTGCCATTCGCAGGGCTTCCGCGAGACTCAAAATGCCGATGGCTTCATTGTTGGGGCCGCTGACGCGGACTTCGGGAGCCATGATTTCCCGATTAAGGCGGTGTTTGCGTTCCTCGCGTTGACGGCGATCGCGAAATTCAGTAGCGATGGTTCAATCCTTCAAAAAAATCACTGATAAATCAGCTAGAAACACCGTGCGGTTCGCCAAATGCATCCGACAACGTCAGTGCTTGGTGGCAATGTCAGAGGCTAACTTTTGGGAGAAAGCTTCGAGTGTCATGACCCCGAGATCGGTATTGCCTCGGGCACGAACTGCGACGGTACCTGCTGCCATTTCCTTGTCACCCATGACCAGGATATACGGCAGCTTTTGCATTGAATGCTCTCGTATTTTATACGTGATTTTCTCGTTCCGGAGGTCAAAAACCACTCTAAACCCTTGATTTTTCAGTTTTTTCACGACACTAAGGGCATATTCGGCCTGTGCATCGGTGATATTGAGCACGACCACCTGCGCTGGGGCCAACCACACCGGCAATGCGCCCGCGTGCTGTTCAATCAAAATCCCGATGAATCGCTCAAGGCTACCCACGATGGCGCGATGCAGCATGACTGGGCGGTGACGTGCACCGTCTTCTCCCACATATTCAGCGCCCAAACGCTCCGGCATCGAAAAATCTACCTGGATAGTGCCGCACTGCCACTGACGGCCAATCGCATCCTTCAAGGTGTATTCAATTTTTGGCCCGTAAAAAGCACCATCTCCCTCAGAAATGATGTAGTCGCATCCTGAGGCCTTCAAACTTTGCATCAACGCATGCTCTGCGCGGTCCCAGCTTTCATCCGAGCCAATGCGTTGCGCCGGACGCGTGGCGATTTTGTAAATGATGTCGTTGAAACCGAAATCGCGGTAAACCTTTTGCAAGAGTGCGGTGTACGACACACATTCGTCCAAGATTTGTTCTTCGGTACAAAAAATATGGCCGTCATCTTGGGTAAATCCGCGCACACGCATGATGCCGTGCAATCCGCCCGTGGGTTCATTGCGATGGCATTGGCCAAATTCACCATAACGCAAAGGCAAATCACGGTAACTTTTGATGCCCTGGTTGAAAATCAAAATATGCCCGGGGCAATTCATCGGTTTGAGCGCGTAGTCGCGCTTTTCCGATTCGGTGGTGAACATGTTTTCTCGGTATTTGTCCCAATGGCCGGTTTTTTCCCACAAGGTTTTGTCCAAAATTTGCGGCGCTTTGACCTCTAAATAACCGTTGTCGCGATAGACCTGACGCATGTACTGCTCGACCATTTGCCAAAGCGTCCAGCCATTGGGATGCCAGAACACCAAGCCAGGTGCATGGTCATCCATGTGGAACAAATCCAGTTCTTTGCCAAGTTTGCGGTGGTCCCGCTTCTCGGCCTCTTCGAGCTGTGTCAAATAAAGTTGCAAATCTTCTTTGCTGGCCCAAGCGGTTCCGTAAATGCGCTGGAGCATTTCGTTTTTGCTGTCACCACGCCAATACGCGCCCGCCACTTTCATGAGTTTGAAATGCTTGAGGCGGCCGGTGCTGGGCACATGGGGCCCGCGACACAAATCTTCAAACTCACCCTCACGGTACAAACTCACGTCCTCAGCGGCGGGAATGCTTTGAATGATTTCAGCTTTGTAGTGTTCGCCCAAGGATTTGAAATAGTTAACTGCTTCGTCTCTAGGCAAAACGCGTCTGACAACGGGCTCGTCTTTGTTGGCCAATTCGGACATGCGCTTCTCAATGGCGGACAAATCTTCAGGGGTGAAAGGCCGTTCAAACGAAAAATCGTAATAAAAACCGTTGTCAATGACTGGCCCGATCGTGACCTGCGCCTGCGGAAACAAAGACTTCACCGCATAAGCCAACAAGTGCGCCGTGGAGTGGCGAATCAACTCCAACCCATCCGGATCTTTGGCGGTAACGATAGCAACGCTGGCGTTGCGAGACAACAGGTATGACGTGTCAACCAATTGCCCGTCTACTTTGCCGCCCAAAGCCGCTTTGGCCAATCCGGCGCCTATGGATGCAGCCACTTCTGCCACCGTCACGGGATTGGGGTACTCGCGCAAAGAACCGTCAGGTAATGTGATTTGAACCATGTGTCTGAAATTAAAAAGCGCGGAAATAACCGCGCTGCTTTCTGAAAGTGTCAATAACTGATTTTCCCATAAAAAAACCCGGCCTAAGCCGGGTTCGTGCGGGCACAAAAAGGTCAGTGGAACTGCTCTTCTTCCGTAGAACCGGCCAGCGCTTTCACGCTGGAGGAACCGCCCTGAATCACCGTCGTCACGTCATCAAAGTAGCCCGCGCCGACCTCTTGCTGATGAGAGACAAAGGTGTAGCCCTGCTCGCGAGCCGAAAACTCAGGCTCTTGCACCATGTTCACATAGTGCTTCATGCCTTCACCGTTGGCGTAAGCATGCGCAAATTGGAAGGTGTTGAACCAATTGATGTGAATACCGGCCAAGGTGATGAACTGATATTTGTAACCCAGCGCCGACAAGTCTTCTTGGAAGGACGCGATTTGTTTGTCGTTGAGGTTTTTCTTCCAATTGAACGAAGGCGAACAGTTGTAAGACAGCAATTTGCCCGGGCAAGCGGCATGAACGGCTTGCGCAAATTCACGCGCAAAACCAATGTCTGGCACGCCTGTTTCGCACCACACCAAATCGGCGTAGGGCGCATAAGCCACACCACGGCTGATGGCTTGCTCTAAGCCGTTTTTGACGCGGTAAAAACCCTCTTGGGTGCGCTCGCCTGTCAGGAACGGTTTGTCATTGGCGTCATGGTCTGAGGTAAGGAGGTTGGCGGCTTCGGCATCGGTACGCGCCAACACAATCGTGGAAACACCCATGACATCGGCGGCGAAGCGTGCAGCGATGAGTTTTTCGCAGGCTTCTTGCGTGGGAACCAGCACCTTGCCACCCATGTGTCCGCATTTTTTCACGGCAGCCAATTGGTCTTCAAAATGTACGCCTGCTGCGCCAGACGCGATCATGTTTTTCATCAATTCAAACGCATTGAGCACGCCACCAAAACCGGCTTCCGCATCGGCAACGATAGGCAAGAAGTAATCAATGAAATCTTTGTGCCCTGGCTCAATCCCCCTGCCCCATTGAATTTCATCTGCCCGTTTGAAAGTGTTGTTGATACGGCGCACCATGGTAGGCACCGAGTCATAAGCATAAAGAGACTGATCGGGGTACATGGTTTCTGAGGTATTGCCGTCTGCGGCTACTTGCCAACCCGACAAATACACCGCCTCTAAACCCGCTTTGGCTTGTTGCATGGCTTGACCAGCGCTGATGGCGCCAAAAGCATTGACATATCCTTTTTTGGAGCCGCCATTGATCTTGTCCCACAGCTTTTCAGCACCGCGCTTGGCCAAGGTGTGCTCGATATGCATGCTGCCACGCAAACGAACCACATCTTCTGCGGTGTAGCCGCGCTTGACGCCTTTCCAACGCGGATTGTTGGCCCAGTCTTTTTCGATCTCGGCTATTTGTTGTTGGCGGTTCAGGGGGTTTTTTGACATGTCGGTGCTCCAGCGTGTTGAGATTCAGGGGATTTGCAAGGGAAACCCTTGCAAACATGACGTTATTTTATGTCTTATATAAGATATAAAGCACAGAAAACAGAATTTATTTTTTACTGAATTAATTGTTTAAAATCAATCACTTGCAAATATCTTCAACCAAATTCGGCCAGATATTTTGAGAATTCTCCCGTTTTTTAACATCTAAGTAATTGTTAATATTTCATAATATGAAATAAAATTTCGCCCATCGCCAAATTGCTTTGCTTCCTCTCAACACTTGTGAAAGAACAAGCCCTACCCATGTTGTTTGTTTAACCTGCCCAAAAGCAAAATTTCAGAGGAGAAATCATGATTTTTGCTATGAAAAACCAAATTTCTACCTTAGGATATAGGGAGCCGACAAAAACAAAAATCTTGGCGGCTTTTCAATCACTTCTAGAAGGAAAATGAAAATGGCAACTGCAAAGAAAGCGGTTAAAAAAACCGCTGCAAAAAAATCCCCCGCTAAAAAAGCTGCCGCTAAAAAACCAGCAGCCAAAAAAGCACCCGCTAAAAAAGTGGTAGCTAAAAAAGCACCCGCCAAAAAAGCTCCTGCAAAAAAAGCAGTAGCCAAAAAGGCTCCCGCTAAGAAAGCTGCAGCCAAAAAGCCAGCAGCCAAAAAAGCACCCGCCAAAAAACGCACGCCCAATGCAGCGTTCATGAAACCGCTGACTCCCAGCGCAGCATTGGCGGCCGTGATTGGTTCAAGCCCCATGCCTCGCACCGAGGTGGTGAGCAAAATGTGGGTCTATATCAAGAAACACAACCTGCAAGACAAAGTCAACAAACGCAACATCAACGCTGATGACAAGCTCAAAGCCGTATTTGGCAAAGCGCAAGTCACCATGTTTGAATTGGCCAGTTTGATTGGCAAACACTTGCACTGAGCGGTCAGTCAAGTTCAACAAAAAGGGCCGCTGTTGCGGCCCTTTTTCATGGCGGTGGTTTATACCTCAACAGGCTTGGCTGCCGGTGTGAAAGTGAATTCACCGGGCGCGCGAATCGGGTCCACATTGACCGAAATCACAACACCCGGCAAAAATTTTCCTTCCAGCAACAATTTGGACAACGGGTTTTCTATGCGTTGCTGGATGGCTCGCTTCAAGGGTCGTGCACCAAACACCGGGTCAAAACCCACTTTGGCCAATTCAAGCAAGGCTGCACCAGAGACATCTAAATGCAAGTCAATGCGAGCAAGCCGTTCGCTCAGTGCGTGTAACTGAATGCCTGCGATCTTTTCTATGTGCTGGGCACTCAACGAGTGAAACACCACCGTTTCATCGATCCGGTTGAGGAACTCAGGACGGAAATGGTTTTTCAATTCATCGAAAACCGCTTCTTTGATATCCAAAGAATCGCGGTTGACCATCGCTTGAATAATCTTGGATCCAATGTTGGAAGTCATCACGATGACGGTATTT
>JALRAA010000138.1 GCA_023262645.1 Burkholderiaceae bacterium | reverse complement strand
GCCTGAATTGAAACCGCTGACAGGGCATCACGGATGGGTTCAACGACTGGCTGCGTCAACAGCGACCAGTGCTCTTCCAGTTGCAAGGCGGGCAACAAGGCCAGGGGTTCATTGTGCATAAGGAAATCCGTGGGCAAAGGCGTTGCCTGGCAAAGTGTCAGTGGATCAAGGCTTGGGCGAACTCATCGGCTTTGAAGCTTTGTAAGTCTTCCAGCTTTTCTCCGATACCAATGAAATATACCGCCAAAGTTTTAGCTTGCGCATGTTTTCTCTCGCGTGCCCACAAAGCAATCGCTGCCAACACACCGCCTTTGGCAGTGCCGTCGAGTTTGGTGATGATCAGGCCGCTTAAACCCAGTGCTTCGTCGAAAGCCTTGACTTGCGCCAAAGCGTTTTGACCGGTGTTGCCATCGATGACCAACAAAATTTCGTGCGGTGCAGTAGGCTCTGCTTTTTGTATGACGCGTTGGATTTTTTTCAATTCATCCATCAAATGCAGTTGGGTAGGCAGTCGGCCTGCCGTGTCTACCAACACCACATCTTTGGCGCGTGCCTTGCCGGCGCTCACCGCGTCAAAACTCACCGCTGCAGGGTCGCCGTTTTCTTGGCTGATGATGTCCACTTGGTTGCGGTCAGCCCACACAAGCAATTGCTCGCGCGCAGCGGCTCGAAACGTGTCGCCTGCGGCCAACAACACGCTGGCACCCGCGTCGTGCAAATGGCGCGTCAGTTTGCCAATCGAAGTGGTTTTGCCCGCGCCATTCACACCTGTGACCATCACCACGGTGGGGTGGTGCTGGGCAATATCGAGTTCTCGCTCAAGGGGTTGGAGCAGTTCGGTCAGCACTTCGACCAGCAAGCCCTTGATCTGGACCAGGTCTTTGCTGCCCGTCTGTTTGATTTTGATTTTGAGTTGTTCAAGTATGTATTGGGTGGCGGGAACACCGGCATCAGCCATCAACAAGGCCGATTCAAGTTCGGTGTAGGCGTCATCGTCGAGCCATTTGCCAGTGAACACGGTGGCAATGCTGCTGCCTGTGCGCTGCAAACTGCTGCGCAAACGACCCAACCAGTCACGGCTGGCCACTTCGGCGGCTTGGCTGGCGCCAGCGACCACGCTTGGCGGGGCTTTTCGTTTGAATAAGTTGAACATGAGGACAGGTTTCTACAATGCGCTGTGCGTGCATCAGCGCACGGTTAACAGCAGATCATTCTATGAAACCCCAATGTGAATACAAATTACAAACAGATTGGCGAGTGCGGCTCATGGCCTTGCTGGCAAGCCTGTGTTTATGCGGCCCGATTGCGGCGCAAGAGGTTCAGCAATTCACCTTGAAAAACGGCATGACCCTGATCGTCAAAGCCGATGCGCGTGCACCCACCGCTGTGCACATGCTGTGGGTCAGGGTTGGATCCATGGACGAGGTGGATGGTGTGTCAGGCGTGGCACACGTGCTCGAACACATGCTGTTTAAAGGAACAGCCACCATCAAACCGGGAGAGTTTTCACGAAAAGTCGCTGCCCTGGGAGGGCGCGAAAACGCCTTCACCAACAAAGACTACACCGGCTATTACCAGCAAATTCCCGCCTCCCGCTTGCAAGAGGTGATGCAACTGGAAGCCGACCGTTTTGCAAACAACCAATGGCCTGACGAAGAGTTTGTGCGCGAACTCGAAGTGGTGAAAGAAGAACGCCGCATGCGCACCGAAGATTCACCCCGCATGCTGATGTATGAACAGCTCAACGCCGTGCAATTCATGGCTTCACCTTATCGCCGTCCTGTCATCGGTTGGATGAGTGACTTGGACAGCATGACACCCAACGATGCGCGTGAGTTTTATCGCCGTTGGTACCAACCTGAAAATGCAGCGGTGGTGATTGTGGGCGATGTGAATGTGGCGCGGGTTCGCCAATGGGCCGAGGAAATTTACGGTGTCATTCCCAAAGGCCAAGTCCCCTCAAGAAAACCACGATCAGAGCCTGCCCAAGCAGGAACACGAAGGGTGCAGGTCAAAGCACCCGCCGACCAAGCGTACTTGGCGATGTCGTGGAAAGTGCCAGGCTTCAAATCGTTTGACAACGATGCTGACAGCCAAGACGCTTTGGCGCTGACGATTTTGGCGGCTTTGTTAGACGGCTACACCGGCTCACGGCTGGACAGGGCGCTGACCCAAGGCGAGAACCGCATTGCAGACAGCGCAGGTGCATCCAGCAGTTTCAGTGGTCGTGGTCCGCAAGTCTTTGTGATGGACGGCGTACCCGCCAAGGGTAAAACGGTGGAGCAATTAGAAGCCGCATTACGCGCACAGATCACCCGCATCGCAGAATCGGGTGTGAGCGAAGCCGAAATGAAACGCGTCAAAGCGCAATGGATGGCGTCCACCATTTACCAACGCGATTCATTGTTTAACCAAGCACGCGAGTTTGGCAATTTGTGGGTCGAAGGATTTGCCATGGACACGCCAGACCGCTTGGTCGAAGCATTGGTGGCCGTGACCGCAGAGCAGGTTCAAGCCGTGGCCAAAAAATACTTTGGCGACGACCGACTGACGGTGGCCACTTTGCTGCCGCAAGCCGGAGCCAGGCCCGCTTTGCGCAAACCTGTTCCCGGCTCACGTCATATTGAAGGCACAAGATGAAAAATTGGTTGATCTGTTGTGCTGCATGGTTATTGGTGCAGCCCTTGGCAAACGCAGGCATTCCCATTCAATTTTGGACATTGGACAACGGGGCGCGGGTGTACTTGATGGAAGTTCAAGGCCTGCCCATGGTCGATATCCAACTGGAATTTGACGCTGGCAGCAGGCGCGACAGCAAAAATCTCAACGGCTTGGCGCAAGCCACCGCCATGATGCTCGGCAAAGGGGTCAAGGCGCAAGAAGGCATGCCTGCTTTGGATGAAAACCAGTTGGGGGAAGCGTGGGCAGATTTGGGCGCGTCAGCGGGTGCGTCTGCATCCAACGACCGCATGAGTTTGAACATGCGCAGTTTGACCCGCCCTGAGTTGCTTGACCAAGCCATTGCTTTGGCGGCCAGACAACTGGCATCGCCTTCTTTTCCGGCCGATGTGTGGAAAACCGAGCGCGAACGCTGGATCGCCTCGATCCGTGAATCGCAAACCAAACCCAATGTGTTGGCCTCCAAAGCATTTGCCAAAGCGGTATATGGCGATCACCCCTACGGGCAAGATGCAGATGAAGAGAGTTTGCGTCGCATTGAACCCGCGCAAATGAAAAATTTTCATGCGCGCTACTTGGTGCCTTGTCGGGCCAAGATCAGCGTGGTCGGGGCATTGAACAAAGCGCAGGTCACCGAAAAATTGACGCAACTGCTCAAAGGTTTGCCGTCTGCCGCCAACTGTGAGTTGTTGCCCTTGGTTGACGAGGTTCAACCTTTGAGCACCGCCAACCGCATCGAGATTCCGTTCGAGTCAGCGCAAGCGCATGTGTTCATCGGTCAACCCGGTGTTGCCAGACAACATCCCGATTTTTTAGCGCTGACGGTTGGCAACTATGTATTAGGTGGTGGTGGCTTCGTTTCGCGCTTGACAGAGCAAGTTCGAGAAAAGCGTGGCTTGAGTTACAGCGTCTACAGTTATTTTTCGCCGGGGCAACATGCCGGGGCATTCACCGTGGGATTGCAAACACGGCCTGACCAAGCTGAGCAAGCGATCGAAGTCGCCACGCAAGTGCTGGAAGAATTCATCAAAGAAGGCCCGAGCAACGCCGAAGTGCAAGCGGCCAAAGATTTTCTGATCGGTGGCTTTGCTCTTCGCTTAGACAGCAACCGCAAATTGATGGACAACTTGAGCAACATTGCTTGGTTCGATTTGCCCTTGGATTACCTCGACACTTGGACAGCCAAAGTTCAGAAATTGACCACCGCCGATATTCAGCAGGCTTTCGCCAGAAACCTTCAACCCGAGCGCATGGTCACCGTGGTGTTGGGTGCTGCTGCCCCATGAGCAGCGGCGAAGTCCGCATCATCGGCGGGCAGTGGAAGCGCAGCAAATTGCCCGTTGGTCATTCGC
The DNA here is from genome assembly GCA_023262645.1 of Burkholderiaceae bacterium. Taxonomy (GTDB): domain Bacteria; phylum Pseudomonadota; class Gammaproteobacteria; order Burkholderiales; family Burkholderiaceae_C; genus Limnohabitans. The sequence goes on along the minus strand of JALRAA010000138.1, from coordinate 1,038 downwards.
CCGGTTTGCGCCCCACACCGAACAGGGTTCGCGAAACCTTGTTCAACTGGTTGGGCCAAGATTTGACGGGCTGGGTGTGCGCCGATCCGTTTGCTGGCAGCGGTGCGTTGGGCTTTGAAGCCGCCTCTCGCGGCGCTGCGTCAGTGTTTTTGGCCGATGTCAGCAGTGAATGCGTGGCTGCATTGGTCAAAGCCAAAGACCGTTTGGGTGCTGCGCAAATGCGCATCCAGCGTTCCGATGGTTTGGCCGTGTTGCGCCAGTTGCCGCTGGCCAGCCAAGACTTGGTATTTTTGGATCCGCCTTACGACTATCCCCACCATGAAATGGCTTTGAAGCTGGCGCTCCCCTCTCTCAAGCCCCAGGGGTTGGTGTATTTGGAGCTTGACAAAGCATGGAAGGACGATGTTTTACAACCCATGGGCTACACACTGTGGCGTCATTTGAAAGCGGGATCTGTGCATGCGCATTTGTTACAGGCAGGGGCATAATCTGTCAGCAACCGCTTCCTAAGGAATGACATGAGTGACCCTGTGATTGCTTTGTACCCGGGAACCTTTGACCCGATCACGTTGGGACATGAAGACATTGTGCGTCGCACTGCACGCATGTTTGACACGGTGGTGATCGCTGTGGCCCGTGCCCACCACAAAAAAACCATGTTCACCTTGGAACAACGCCTGGAGATGACGCGCCAAGCGTTGATCGATTGCCCCAACGTACAGGTGCATACCTTTGACGGGTTGGTGATTGAGTTTGCCAAATCGCTCAACGCCAAAACCATGGTGCGTGGCATTGGTACCGACTTTGATTATGAATTTCAACTCGCTGGCATGAACCGGCGCTTGGCCCCCGAGATTGACACCGTGTTTTTGAACACACTGGATGTGTACCAATGCATTTCCAGCACCTTGGTGCGAGAAATATCTGTGCTCGGTGGCGATGTGGCGCAATTCGTTTCTGCGCCAGTTTTCAAGTACATGCAACAGCATGCCAAAAAGTAGGGGCGGTTACCCATGGCATTGATGATCACCGATGAAT
>JALRAA010000137.1 GCA_023262645.1 Burkholderiaceae bacterium | reverse complement strand
AGTTGGTGAATGAAATGGCCGATTTGTGGTTCCACTGCATGGTGGCCTTGGCCCATTACAACTTGGGGCCGTCCGACGTTATCGAAGAATTGGCGCGCCGAGAAGGCTTGGGGGGCTTGGAAGAAAAAGCTTTGCGCAAAGCCTTGCAACGAGAAGCAGGAGAAGATTGATGTCAGTTGCACAAGATCCCGATTGCATTTTTTGCAAAATCATCCAAGGCAAGATTCCTTCGCGCAAGGTGTTTGAAGACGACGAGATGTTTGCTTTTCATGACATCAATCCTTGGGCGCCAGTGCATTTTTTATTGATTCCCAAATGGCACATTCCCTCCATGGCACAGATCACCGAAGAGCATGCGCCGCTGCTCGGGCGCATGATGGCCAAGGTGCCACAGCTGGCTTTGCAAGAGGGCGTCAATCCCTACCCGCAGGGTGGTTTTAGGCTGGTGACCAACACCGGTGCTGAGGGTGGACAGGAAGTTCACCACCTGCATTGGCATGTCATGGGCGGGCCCCGCCCATGGTTACGTGGCTAAGACTAGAATTCCTGTAGTTCATTGAGGAGCATTCCATGGGGTCATTTTCCGTTTGGCATTGGTTAATTGTTTTATTGATCGTGGTTTTGGTGTTTGGAACCAAAAAATTAAAAGGACTCGGCAGTGACTTGGGCGGTGCGGTCAAGGGTTTCAAAGACGGCATGCGCGATGGTGCTGCAGCCCCGGAAGAAAAGTCTGCAGCGCCTGCACAGCAAGTTTCCGGCGCTGCGCCAGCGCATGCTGAAAAGTCGACCATCGATGTTGAAGCCAAAAGCAAGTCATAACGATGTTTGATTTAGATGTCTCCAAGTTGGCGGTCATTGGCGCAGTCGCGCTGGTGGTCATCGGCCCGGAGAAAATGCCGCGCGTGGCCCGAACAGTGGGCACTTTATTGGGCAAAGCGCAGCGTTACATCTCCGACGTGAAGGCCGAAGTCAACCGGACCATGGAGATGGAAGATTTGAAAAAAATGAAGGAAACCATGGACACGGCCATGACCGATGTGCAGTCCAGCGTGCTCAATGCCACCACGCAACTGAACCAAGGCATCTCGAGCCTGGGCCATGAAGCATCCTCCTCTGACAACAACCAAGAATTTTCGACCTATTGGCAACCGCCTCAACCCGAATACAAACACCCGGGCAAGAACTGGCGTCTCAAGCGCTCTGCCATGCCGCACTGGTATAAAGCCCGCCAAGGTGTTCGCACCAAAGCCTTGTCTGGGGCGGCCAGGGTGGCGCGTTTTCGGCCTACCTCCTTAGGTCAGAACAAAGTCTGATGCTGAATGTCTGATACAGGTTCTCAGGAAAACGATCCCCTCGCCGGCACTGAACAACCGTTTGTTCAACACCTCAAAGAGCTGCGCGACCGGTTGGTCAAATCGTTCATTGCGGTGGCTGTGATGTGCGCAATTCTCAGCGTATTCCCCGGCCCGGCACAGCTGTATGACTTGCTGGCAGCGCCTTTGGTGGCTCAGTTGCCGCAGGGCGCTACCTTGATCGCCACGTCGGTGATTTCACCGTTTCTCGTGCCACTCAAAATCATGTTGATGGCGGGTTTTTTACTCGCCTTGCCGGTGGTTCTCTACCAAGCTTGGGCATTTGTTGCGCCGGGTTTGTACGCCCATGAAAAACGTTTGGTGTTGCCGTTGGTCATGTCCAGCACCGTTTTGTTTTTCATTGGCGTGGCATTTTGTTATTTCTTTGTGTTTGGGCAAGTATTCAAATTCATCCAAAGTTTTGCGCCCAAAAGCATCACGGCCGCTCCAGATATTGAAGCGTATTTGAGCTTTGTGCTGACCATGTTCATCGCGTTTGGCTTGGCATTTGAAGTACCGATCGTGGTGATCGTGTTGGCTCGTATGGGGTTTGTCAGCATCGAGAAGCTCAAAGATTTTCGATCGTATTTCATTGTGTTGGCTTTCATCATTGCGGCCATCGTCACACCGCCCGATGTGGTCTCGCAATTGGCCCTGGCCATACCCATGGTCATTCTGTATGAAATTGGCATTTGGGCCGCACAGATATTTATCAAGCACACCAAGGCGCCGGAGGATGAAGTGACCGGCGAGAACACCTGACCATGCGTCGCCTGTGGCTGTTGTTTTCGCAAACGGTCACCGTGCTGGTGGCAGTATGGTTTGTGTTGATCACCCTCAAGCCGGAATGGTTGCAGCGCCCCAGCCTGTGGGGTGCGGATGTTCAAGTGTTGCAAGCGCCCACTGCCGGCCCAACATCCTCCAGCGCGGGCAGTTTGAGCCTGGCAGCCAAACGCGCTTCACCTTCTGTGGTCAGTATCAACACCGCTTCGCGCAAGTCCAACCGCGCCGACAAGTTGCGCGACCCATGGTTCAAATATTTTTTTGGCGACCAGGATGAAGATTCTTCCAACGTAGGTTTGGGCAGCGGTGTGATCGTCAGTGCAGACGGTTACATACTGACCAACAACCATGTGGTTGAAACCGCCGATGAAATCACCGTGGTGCTGAACGACGGCAGACGCACCCAAGCGCGTTTGGTGGGCACCGACCCAGATACCGATTTGGCGGTGCTCAAAATCAAGCTCGACAACTTGCCTGTGATGGTCATGAGCAATTCAGACCAACTCCAAGTGGGCGACATTGTGCTGGCCATCGGCAATCCTTTTGGTGTGGGTCAAACCGTGACCAGCGGCATTGTCTCTGCGTTGGGACGCAACCAGTTGGGCATCAACACCTTTGAAAATTTCATCCAAACCGACGCTGCCATCAACCCAGGCAATTCGGGTGGCGCGTTGGTAGATGTTCAAGGCAATTTGCTCGGTATCAACACAGCCATTTACTCCCGCTCAGGCGGCAGCATGGGGATTGGTTTTGCCATTCCCGTGAGCACCGCGCGGCAAGTGCTCGAAGGCATCGTTAAGGACGGTCAAGTGGTGCGCGGGTGGATTGGTGTCGAGCCCACTGAGCTCACACCCGAGATATCCAAAACTTTCAATGTGCAAACTGGCAGCGGTGTGATCATCACAGGTGTTTTGCAATCGGGACCTGCTGCCCGTGCCGGTGTGGTGCCCGGCGATGTCTTGTTGGCCGTCGAGGGCCAACCGGTCAAAACCGTTGCCGAGTTGCTGGCCAAAGTGTCTGCGCTCAAACCGGGGCGGCCAGCGCGCCTCAAGTTCTTGCGCAAAAACGAGGAAATCGAATTCGCGGTGACTCCTGCTCAACGGCCTCGCGCCAAATCTGCACCACGTTGACATGGCCCAGCGCAACGATGTTCTGGCCTATTGCAACCAAGTGTTGCAACCGCAGTTGTTCAAAGATTACTGTCCAAATGGTCTGCAAGTAGAGGGCCGCGCAGAGATTCAAAAAATCGTTTCTGGGGTGACAGCGAGCCGTGCACTGATCGAAGCGGCAATAGCGCAAGGCGCAGATACGGTGTTGGTTCACCATGGCCTGTTTTGGCGCGGTCAGGACGGCCGTGTGACCGGCTGGATGCGACAGCGGCTGGCCTTGCTGCTGGCCCATGACATCAATTTGCTGGCCTACCACTTGCCGCTGGACGCCCATGCGCAATGGGGCAACAACGCGCAATTGGGCGAATTGATGGGCTGGCAAGTGACTGACAGGTTTGGCGAGCAAGCGCTGGGCATGGTTGGTCGCCCCGCGCAAGGTGAAGTCAATGCCCAAACTTTGACCCAGACATTGAAAGACAAATTGGGTACCACCCCGGTCGCTGTGGTGCCAGACCCTGCACGCGCTATTCAACGCATTGCTTGGTGCACAGGCGGCGCCCAGTCTTGGTTTGAAAGCGCTATCGCTGCGGGAGCTGATGCGTTTGTCACGGGTGAAATTTCCGAGCCCCAAGCGCATTTGGCACAAGAAACCGGCGTGGCATTTTTTGCATGTGGGCACCACGCCACCGAGCGCTACGGTGCGCCGGCACTGGCGGCGCATGTTTGCGGTCATTTTGGAATCGCGCACGCGTTCATTGACATACACAACCCGGCTTAAATCCTGACCAACATGGTGACGAGCAATCCGCATTTGCCAATCGCACTCACCATGGGTGACCCGGCAGGCATCGGTCCCGAAATCATCCTCAAGGCCTTTGCCAATCAGCCGGCGCAAATGCAAGGATGCTGTGTGTTGGGCAATTGGGCGGTGATGCTACAACACAGAAAAATGCTGGCCGAGCATTTACCCTCGCACATCCAATGTGTGGAGGTTTTTGCACTCAATGACGTGCTGCGGTTGCAAGCAGGTCAAATTCCAGTGTGGAACACCACGCCTGACGCACCAATCACCCTCGGGGCAGCGACCGCTGCTGGCGGAAAAATGGCAGGCGACGCTGTGCGATCTGCGGCCCGCGAGGCATTAGAGGGTCGGGCGAGGGCGGTGGTGACTGCGCCGTTGCACAAAAAAGCCTTGTCTCTGGCTGGCATCGAGTTTCCGGGCCACACCGAGATGTTGCAGGCGTTGGCGGCCGACCATTTAGGCATGCCGGTCCATGAAATGCCTGTGCGCATGATGCTGAGCAGGCCAGGCTTGCGGGTGGTGTTGGTCAGCATTCACGTGTCGCTGCGCCAAGCCATTGAAGCGGTCACAGCGGCCAATCTGTTGCAAACCTTGCAAGTGGCAGACCGCAGTTGGACGCAGTGGCATGGCCATCGGCCGCACATATGGGTGGCTGGCCTGAATCCACATGCCGGCGAAGAAGGTTTGTTCGGGCAAGAGGAAATTCTGGAGATATCGCCTGCCGTGGTTGCTGCCCAAGCGCAAGGTATCCATGTCAAAGGACCTTTCCCGCCCGATACCGTGTTCATGCAAGCCCTGCAACCCGGGGCTTCCCAACCGCCGGATCTGGTGATTGCCATGTACCACGACCAAGGGCTCATCCCCGTCAAGCTGGATGGCTTGTCCCAAGGCGTCAACCAAACCTTGGGCTTGCCGTTTGTTCGAACCAGTCCCGACCATGGCACAGCGTTTGACATCGCTGGTCAAGGTCTGGCAGACCCGGCCAGCTTGCTTGCAGCCGTCGCTGCGGCGAATGCCCGTTCATCATCCTTAGC
>JALRAA010000136.1:4822-5087 GCA_023262645.1 Burkholderiaceae bacterium | reverse complement strand
GATCCGGAGCTCGCCGACAGCCGCGCGCTCCTCGCCGAGTTCTACTGGGAGCGGTTCCTCGACGCCGAGGGCCGCGGCGACGAGCCGAGCCGGCTCGGGTTTGACCGTGGCGATCGAGCCGCCAGAACTTGAAATGCGCGTGGCGATCTTGATCAACAAATCACGCTCAGAAGGGGCTGAAATGCCCGAAGAAGTGGCGTTTTTTGTGGCGAAAAATGTGCGTTCCAATGTGCGCGAATTGGAAGGCGCCTTGCGTAAAATCTTG
>JALRAA010000136.1:0-4812 GCA_023262645.1 Burkholderiaceae bacterium | reverse complement strand
TATTCGCGCTTCAACCAAAAAGACGTGTCTATACAACTTGCGCGAGATGCTTTGCGCGATCTGTTGTCGATACAAAACCGCCAAATTTCCGTGGAAAACATCCAAAAAACAGTGGCTGACTACTACAAAATCAAAGTCGCTGACATGTATTCCAAAAAGCGCCCTGCATCCATCGCCAGACCACGGCAAATTGCCATGTACCTGGCCAAAGAATTGACCCAAAAAAGCCTGCCTGAAATCGGTGAATTGTTCGGTGGGCGTGACCACACCACGGTGTTGCATGCTGTGCGCAAAATTTCTGCGGAGCGCCAAACCGTCAGCGAATTGAACCAGCAGCTGCATGTGCTGGAACAAACCCTGAAAGGCTGACCCGTATGGCCATTTTTTCAAACTTTGTGGATAGTTTAAGAATAACTTCAGGGTTATCCACAGGCCGCGTGCTTTTTGAAAAGTTGTCCATGTCCGGCATGCGGTTTCCTTGGGGCTTGCAAACAGTGTTTGACCGTGCCCAAGTGGTTGATATAAAAGTGGAAAATAGGCTTGTCCACACCAACTGGCCTTGCTTATCTACTACTGCTATTGATTTATAAAGAATTTAAGAAGAGGATGACATGATTGTCTTGAAAGCCACCCAAGCGCAAATCGTTGCTTCATTGCAGTCGGTTGCAGGTATTGTTGAACGCCGTCACACCTTGCCGATCTTGGCCAATGTGATGTTGAAAAAAACCGGCGACTCGGTTCAATTGACCACCAGTGACTTGGAAATACAAATCCGCACCGATGCGCCATTGGGCGGCGACAGTGGCAATTTCAGCACCACTGTGGGCGCCAGAAAATTGATGGACATCCTGCGCTCTATGCCAGCCGATCAAACCGTCACGTTGGAGAGCAACCAAAACAAGTTGTTGCTTAAAAGTGGCAAAAGCCGTTTCACGTTGCAAACATTGCCTGCCGAAGATTTCCCACTGGTGCAAGAGTCTGCCAACTTCGGTCCCGTGTTCAGCGTGCCTCAGCAAACGTTGAAAGCGCTGTTGCAGCAAGTGTCTTTTTCGATGGCTGTGCATGACATCCGCTACTACCTCAACGGTATTTTGTTTGTTGCCGAAGGCAAGCAGCTCAGCTTGGTTGCCACCGATGGACACCGCCTGGCCTACACCTCGGCGACGCTTGCCGTCGATGTGCCCAAACAAGAAGTCATATTGCCTCGCAAAACGGTGCTTGAATTGCTGCGACTGCTGAGCGACAAGGAAGGCGATATCGAAATGCAGTTCGCGACAAACCAAGCCAGGTTTCGTTTCGATGGCAAAGAATTTGTCACCAAATTGGTTGAAGGTAAGTTCCCCGACTACAACCGCGTGATCCCCAAGAACCACAAAAACAGCATCACCGTGGGCAAAGCGGCGTTGTTGACCATGTTGCAGCGCACTGCCATTTTGACCAGCGACAAGTTCAAAGGTGTTCGCATCAACCTTGACAGTGGTTTGTTGCGCGTTGCGTCCAGCAATGCCGAGCAAGAAGAAGCGGTTGACGAAATGGAAGTCGACTACAGCGGAGAACCGATTGAAATTGGTTTCAACGTGTCTTACTTGATCGATGTGTTGGTCAACATGGACCAAGACATGGTTCGCATGGATTTGGCCGACTCCAACAGCTCGGTGTTGGTGACCATTCCAGACAATGCCTTTTTCAAATACGTTGTCATGCCGATGCGCATTTAACCGCCATCCTTTTTTTGTGATTTACCTGTGCCTTCGGGTGCGCAATGAATTGATTTATGACAACCAACGACATGGATAGCAACGACCCCACCCAACCTGTGCCGGCACCAACCGTTCAGGCTTATGGCGAAAGCTCGATTCAAATTTTGGAAGGGCTTGAAGCGGTTCGCAAGCGCCCAGGCATGTACATTGGCGACACGTCGGACGGCACGGGCTTGCACCATTTGGTGTTTGAAGTGGTCGACAACTCGATTGATGAAGCCTTGGCCGGTCATTGCGACGACATCGTGGTCACGATCCATTCTGACAATTCGATCAGCGTGACCGACAACGGCAGGGGTATCCCCACCGGCGTCAAGATGGACGACAAACACGAACCCAAACGCAGCGCGGCAGAAATCGCGTTGACCGAGTTGCATGCGGGCGGCAAGTTCAACCAAAACAGCTACAAAGTATCTGGTGGCTTGCATGGTGTGGGCGTGTCTTGTGTCAACGCCTTGTCCAAATGGTTGCGTTTGGTGGTGCGCCGTGATGGACAGGTGTACACCTTGGAATTTGCCAAAGGCTTTGTGCAAAACCGTTTGTTAGAAACCGTCGACGGGTTTGAAATTTCTCCAATGCGCATCACCGGTGCCACCGACAAGCGTGGCACGGAAGTGCATTTTTTGCCCGACACCGATATCTTCACGCAGAACCACGATTTTCATTACGAAATCTTAAGCAAGCGTTTGCGGGAGTTGAGTTATTTGAACAACGGTGTGCGCATTCGCTTGATCGACGAGCGCACCGGCAAATCTGACGATTATTCAGGCGCAGGCGGTGTCAAAGGGTTTGTGGAGTTCATCAACTCGGGCAAAAAAATTCTGCACCCCAACGCGTTTTATGCCGAGGGAGAACGCCCCGCAGAAACCTACGGTGGTATTCCTGGAACCCACATCGGGGTTGAAGTCGCCATGCAATGGAACGACGGCTACAACGAAAGCGTGCTGTGCTTCACCAACAACATTCCACAGCGCGACGGCGGTACCCATTTGACCGGTTTGCGCGCGGCCATGACGCGCGTGATCAACAAATACATCGAAGAAAACGAGCTTGCCAAAAAGGCCAAGGTGGAAGTCACAGGCGACGACATGCGCGAAGGTTTGTGCTGTGTGTTGTCCGTGAAAGTGCCCGAACCGAAATTCAGCAGCCAGACCAAAGACAAATTGGTGTCGAGTGAAGTGCGTGCGCCCGTCGAAGACATCGTGGGCAAAGTGCTGGGCGACTATTTGCAAGAGCGACCGAACGACGCGAAGATCATTTGCGGAAAAATCATCGACGCGGCCAGAGCGCGTGAAGCCGCTCGCAAGGCCAGAGAGATGACGCGTCGCAAGGGTGTGTTGGATGGCATGGGCTTGCCCGGCAAATTGGCCGATTGCCAAGAGAAAGACCCGGCTTTGTGCGAAATCTACATTGTGGAGGGCGATTCTGCGGGGGGCTCTGCCAAGCAAGGGCGCGACAGAAAGTTCCAAGCCATATTGCCGTTGCGCGGGAAAATTTTGAACGTAGAAAAAGCCCGTTATGACAAACTGCTGACCAGCAATGAAATTCTCACGCTGATCACTGCGCTGGGAACCGGCATTGGCAAGGTCAGCGCAGACTCTGGTAAATCAGGCACGGACGATTTCAATATCGACAAACTGCGCTATCACCGCATCATCATCATGACCGACGCCGATGTCGACGGTGCCCATATTCGCACCTTGTTGCTGACCTTCTTCTACCGGCAAATGCCCGAGTTGGTCGAGCGCGGCCATATTTACATCGCCCAGCCACCTTTGTACAAAGTCAAGGTGGGCAAAGAAGAGCAATACATCAAAGACCAACCGGCGTTGGACATGTTTTTGATGCGAATTGCTTTGAAAGACGCCAGCTTGTTTACAGGTGGCACGAATCCGCAAACATTGACCGGTGACACGTTGGCAGAGCTCGCTCGAAAACACCAGTTGGCCGAAGCCGTGATCAATCGCTTGAGCAACATCATGGACGCAGAGGCGTTGCGTGCCATGGCCGATGGTGTGTCCTTGGATTTAGACAATCTTGATGCAGCACAGTTGTCTGCGGCCAGTTTGCAAACCAAGCTTCGCGAACTGGGCAGCGGCTCTGAGGTCGCTGCCGAATTCGATGTTCGCACCGATAAGCCGGTGTTGCGCATCAGTCGCCACCACCATGGCAATGTGCGAAGCAGCGTCATCACACAAGACTTTGTGCACGGCGCCGACTATGCGGCTTTGTCAGAAGCGGCGTCGACCTTCCGCGATTTGTTGGGCGAGGGAGCACGGGTCGAGCGTGGTGAAGGTGAGCGTCGCAAAGAAGAAAAAGTTTCGGATTTCAGACAAGCCATGCGTTGGTTGATTACCCAAGCGGAACACGCCACGGCCCGCCAGCGTTACAAAGGTTTGGGTGAGATGAACCCCGAACAACTGTGGGAAACCACCATGGATCCTGCGGTGCGGCGTTTGTTGCGTGTGCAGATTGATGACGCGATCGAGGCCGATCGTGTGTTCACCATGCTCATGGGCGATGAAGTAGAGCCGCGCCGTTTGTTCATCGAAGGCAATGCTTTGCGCGCTGCCAACATCGATGTTTAGGGTTTGACTGAACAAGGCATACACATGCTTTATCCGCAGCATTTTGATGTGATTGTGGTCGGTGGTGGTCATGCAGGTACCGAGGCAGCACTGGCCAGCGCCCGCATGGGTTGTCAAACATTGCTCTTGACCCACAACATCGAAACCCTGGGACAAATGAGTTGTAACCCGTCCATTGGCGGCATTGGCAAGGGCCATTTGGTCAGAGAGGTGGATGCGCTTGGCGGCGCCATGGCATTGGCCACGGATGCGGCGGGCATACAGTTTCGAATTCTCAACCGCTCCAAAGGGCCTGCCGTGCGAGCAACACGTGCGCAAGCCGACCGTGTGTTGTACAAAGCCGCGATTCGGCACCGGCTAGAAAACCAAGCCAATTTGTGGCTGTTCCAACAGGCGGTCGAAGACCTGGTGATCGAGGGCTCAAAGGTGACGGGGGCGATCACGCAAGTGGGTATTCGCTTCTC
>JALRAA010000135.1 GCA_023262645.1 Burkholderiaceae bacterium | reverse complement strand
TGTTGCGCTTGACACTGGATGTTGGCGAAGGTCGAACTCGCCAAGTGTTCAGTGGCATTGCCAGCGCGTACAAACCCGAGGACCTGGTCGGCAAACTCACGGTCATGGTCGCCAACTTGGCGCCGCGCAAAATGAAATTTGGCGTGTCTGAAGGCATGGTGCTGGCGGCTTCGCAAGCCGATGAAAAAAAGCAGCCCGGCATTTATGTGCTCAACCCTTGGCCAGGTGCCCAGCCGGGCATGCGTGTTCGCTGATTGCCACGCCTGATGAATGCATCCGTGCCTATTGGCGCCGTCTTGTTGGCAGCAGGTGCGGGATCGCGCATGGGTCACAAGCCCAAATCTTTGTTGCAACTGGATGGTCAACCGTTGATCAAACGCATGGTCAACCACTTGCTGCAAGCTGGCGTGTCACAACTGGTGGTCGTTCTCGGTCACTATGCCGCTGACATTGGCGCGGCCATCGAGGGTTTGCCTGTTGAGAGCGTGCTCAACCCGGACCCCGGTCAAGGTTTGGTGTCGTCGCAGCGCTTGGGCCTTCAAGCGATTTCCCCTGACACAGAGTTGGTGGTGATGGCGCTGGCAGACCAACCTCTGGTCAATGCGTCTGATATCCAGATGCTGGTGCAAGCATTCACCCAGCGACCGGCAAGCACCGAGATGATGTTTCCTTGGGTGCATGGCCAGCCCGGCAATCCGGTGCTGCTGAGCGCCTGTGCCCGCGCTGAGATTCTTTCTGGCGACAGCCAATGGGGCTGTAAAGAATGGCGTCAACACCATGCCGAACGCACCCACCGCCATGCATGCAACAACCTGCACTTCATCACGGACTTGGATCGCCCACAAGACATTGAAGATTTTGAACGCAAGTACAGCCAGCGTTTATCTTGGCCTTCGCCAAGCTGACACACCGCTACTGTGCTTGCAGCACCGCGGACGTATAGTGATCCCATGTCGACTTTGGTTTTTCGCCCTAAATTGACCGATGCTTTGCGTGGTTACAACCGTTCGCGGTTATCAGCGGACATAGCTGCGGGCTTGACGGTGAGTGTGGTCGCGTTGCCGTTGGCTTTGGCATTTGCAATTGCCAGTGGTTTGAGCCCACAAACAGGGCTGGTGACCGCCATCGTCGGCGGTTTTCTCATTTCCGCGCTTGGTGGCAGTCGCGTTCAAATCGGTGGGCCCGCTGGGGCTTTCATTGTGCTGGTAGCTGGCATCGTTCAAACACACGGTGTATCGGGTCTGATGCTGGCCACCCTGATGTCAGGCCTGTGGTTGCTGGTCATGGGAATTTTGCGAATGGGCGTACTCATCCGGTTCATACCGGTGGCGGTCATCACGGGTTTCACCAACGGCATTGCCGTCTTGATCGCTTTGTCTCAATGCAAACATTTCTTTGGATTGTCGAATGTGAACCTGCCCACCGACGCTGTAGGGCTGGTCGAAGCATTAGTGCTTCATATACCGGACATCCAACCTCATGCACTGGGTTTGAATCTGGCTTGTTTGTCCTGTTTGGTGTTTTGGCAATTTGGTCGACCATATTGTTTGCCCGCCTCCCTAGATCGTTATGCAAGTGCGTTACCCGGCCCGCTGTTGGTGTTGCTGTTGGCCAGCTTGGGGGTCTGGTGGGCGCAGTGGCCAGTGGACACTATCGGCAGTCGTTTTGGCAGTCTGCCCCCTGATTGGCTGAGCTTTCATCCCATGTCTGTCCATTTGCTGGACGCACAAAAGTTGCTGATCCCCAGCCTGACCTTGGCTTTACTGGGTGCAATCGAGTCCCTGCTGTGTGCCCGGGTCGCTGACAGCTTGGTGCAAGATCGCCATGATCCCAATCAAGAATTGATGGCCCAGGGGATCGCCAACGCGGTCATGCCTTGGGTGGGTGGCATGCCTGCCACGGGCACGATCGCACGTACCATGACGAATATCCACAACGGAGCCAGCAGCCCGGTCGCTGGTATGGTGCATGCCATCGGCCTGTGGTTGCTGGTTTGGTTGGGTGCTCCCTTGGTGATGTGGGTTCCTTTGGGCGCTCTGAGTGCGATTCTGCTGTTTGTTGCATGGAACATGGGGGACTGGAAAGCCTTCTCACAACTGAAGCAATTTCGTTGGCCTTATCGTTGGACATTGTTGGCGGTGTTTGCATTGACCGTTTTGGTGGACTTAACCGTGGCTATCGAAGTGGGTTTGGCGGCAGCTTGTTTGACCTTCATCTACCGAATCTCCAGCTTGACCCACCGGACTTTGTTGTTTGACAACGGCGACACGCAACACTGGGCCATCACAGGTGCCTTGTTTTTTGGGGCAGTGGATGTCTTGAACGCGCTGACCCATCGATTGCCGAAAAAAACACTGTTGCTCGATTTCAAAGGGGTGATTTACATGGACTCCAGTGGAGCCGACGCCATCAAAAATGTATACCAAGATTGCCAGACACACGGGGTGAGATTGGCCCTTCGTGGCCTGAACCAGCAACCCAAAGACCTGTTGAATCGAATAGGCTTACTCGACGCCCTGCAAACCCCTGAAACTATTCTGGAAGACAACACCTTGCGACGGCATGGCGTGGGCGACTGGGTAGAATGAATGCACCAAATTGATGACCCCCATGCCATTGTTCAGTCGCCCCCCCTACACCTCCGAAACCACTGCGTTTTTGCAGCAACTCAAAGCCGCCAAGCCCACGCTAGAGGCCGAGCAACGCCAAGCACGCGCTATGTGGTGGGACAAACGGGTCAACCGCCAAGAGCAAGCTGAATTCAAACAAGCGCGTGTGGCGCAAAAGCCCTATGTTTATTTGAGTTCAACACCCAAGTGACTACCCCGACTGTGCCCCACTGGCCCGCTGGCCCGAATGCAGACTTGCCGCATATGCCCTCGGTGATTGACCATGTGGCCGTCGCGCGCCTGTATGGCGAACCCTTGTTTGCCATGCCGCAGGATTTGTACATTCCGCCAGATGCGTTGCAAATTTTTCTCGAAGCGTTTGAAGGTCCGCTGGATCTGTTGCTGTATTTGATCCGCAAACAAAACTTCAATATTCTTGACATCCCCATGGCGGGGCTGACCCGTCAATACCTCAGTTACGTCGAAGAAATTCGCAAAACCAACCTCGAACTTGCTGCCGAATATTTGCTCATGGCGGCCATGCTGATTGAAATCAAATCACGCATGTTGTTGCCACCCAAAAAGGTGGACGACGGCGCCGAGGTGGAAGACCCCAGAGCCGAATTGGTGCGCCGACTGCTGGAATACGAACAGCTCAAACTGGCGGCCGCGCGGTTGAACGAAATTCCGCAACATGGCCGTGATTTTTTACGCGCGCAGGTTTACATTGAACAATCATTGCAACCGCGTTTTCCGCATGTTGACGTGCCTGATTTACAAGCGGCTTGGGCAGACATTTTGCGTCGCGCCAAATTGGTTCAACACCACAAAATCAGTCGCCAAGAATTGTCCGTGCGTGAGCACATGAGCATCGTGCTCAAAAAACTCCAAGGCCAACGCTTTGTCGAGTTTGAACAGCTGTTCGATCCCTCGCTTGGCGTGCCGGTTTTGCTGGTTACTTTCATTGCTTTGCTGGAACTGGCCAAAGAAATGCTGGTGGACATCACCCAAGCCGAGGCCTACGCCCCTATTTATGTCCGTTTGGCATACGCGCCAGCCCATTGACATCACACCTCTGAAGGAACCACAGCCATGAGCGTCCAACCCTCTGCGCCACCCGCCGGCAAACGCCCAGCCATGACCCTGCACAGCTTGATGAAAATGCTGGCTGATGGCGAAAAAATCACCATGCTCACCGCTTATGACGCCAGCTTTGCTGCAGTTGCCGATTTGGCAGGGGTCGAAATCATTCTCGTGGGCGATTCTTTGGGCATGGTTTGCCAAGGACACAACAGCACCTTGCCGGTCACTTTGGATGACATGCGTTACCACGTTGAATGCGTGGCCCGGGGTCTGCAAAAACAAAACGGTCGCCCATTGGTGTTGGGTGACATGCCGTTTGGCAGTTACGCCACACCCGAACAAGCCTTTCGCAGCGCCAGTGTGTTGATGCAAGCAGGTGCGCACATGGTCAAGTTAGAAGGCGGTGCGTGGTTGGCGCCGACCGTGGAGTTTTTGGTGACCCGAGGCATCCCAGTGTGTGGCCATATTGGCTTGACGCCGCAAAGCGTCAACACCTTGGGCGGCTACCGTGTTCAAGGGCGCACAGAGTCTGCAGCGCACCAACTCATGCAAGATTCATTGCAATTGCAAAACGCGGGCGCTCAAGCCCTGGTGATGGAAATGGTACCTGCCGCTTTGTCAGGCGAAATTACCCGTGCGCTGACGAGTTGCGCCACGATAGGCATTGGGGCGGGCGTGGACACCGCTGGACAAATATTGGTGTTGCACGACATGCTGGGCGTGACACAAGGCAAAGTGCCCAAATTCGCCCACAATTTCATGGCTGAGACGGGCAGTGTGCTGGGTGCCATGCAAGCATTCGTGCAGTCTGTCAAAGAAAAACGTTTCCCTGTCAACGAACTGCACGCTTGGTAAGTCTTTCATGTTGATTGCGCGCACGGTGGACGAGTTGCGCCACCATCTCTTTGCTTTTAAAAAACCCGTTTTTGTGCCCACCATGGGCAATCTGCACGAAGGCCACTTGAATTTATTGCGCTTGGGCAAGCCTTTGGGTGACGTGACAGTGGCCAGCATCTTCGTCAATCGCTTGCAGTTTTTGCCCCATGAGGATTTCGCCAGTTATCCGCGAACCTTCGACAGCGACTGCCAGCAACTGCAAACACATGGTTGTGATGTGTTGTTCGCGCCGGATGAATCTACGCTCTACCCGCAACCGCAAACCTTCAAAGTACAACCCGATCCCGCGTTGGCCGATATTTTGGAAGGCGAATTCAGACCCGGTTTTTTCACCGGTGTTTGCACCGTGGTGTTGAAACTCTTTCATTGTGTGTTCCAAGGCGGTGCCGGGGTTGCCGTGTTTGGCCAAAAAGATTACCAGCAGCAATTGATTTTGAAACACATGGTGCAGCAGCTGGCCATGCCCATCGAGATCATCACCGGTGCGACCACCCGAGCGCCAGACGGGTTGGCGTTGAGTTCACGCAATGGTTACCTCAGCCCGACACAGCGCTCAGAAGCGGTCCAACTCCCTGT
>JALRAA010000134.1 GCA_023262645.1 Burkholderiaceae bacterium | reverse complement strand
GAATGACCCTAATCTGCTGTATGAACAAAACATTGAACCTGCATTGAAGCAAGTCACTAACGGCGGCAGAACGCAAATAGATAACTGGATGCAAACCATTGGCAAATTGCCATTGAAAACTGGCGGATGGCGACTGGATTCGGTCAAATGCAATTTGCAAGACTGCACCGCCACATGGCAAAGAGAGTATGGCAATTTTTCAGAACTTTTCAACAACATTCCGCTGGCATATGTCTCTCGCACCGAAAACATGGACACCGCCAAACCCAACCAGTCAACAGCCACCACCACCCATCAACTGGCGCAAAAAACCCATACACAAACCCTCACCAGAAATACTTTGCCAGTGGCCAAAGACGTGCTGAGCCAATTCAGCAGCCAACTACAGGACTTGTCGTTGCTCGACAAAACAGTCATCTCTTTAGAAAAACCTGTCTTGTTCCCTCCCACCGCGCAAGGCAGTCTGGATTCTCTCAAGCATCCCGTGGTGCGGGGTGCTTGGGGGCTGCAGCTAGAACTTTGGAGCATCACATCGCTCAAGCTCTACCCCTATGCCGTGCCAGAGTCTTTGGAGATTCAATTTCCTGCTGGCCAGCAAGACCAAGCCGTTTATTCGTTGAAAGGAAGCTTTTATGCGCTCTACAAATGAATACATTCGCGTTTTCGGTCTCGGTTTGATTGGCCTGAGCTTGAACGCTTGGGCGCAAACCATGACAGTCGATGACGCGATTGAAAGCGCCAAGAAAAAAAAGTCGCAGCCCGCCGTTGCCAAAGCTGAGGCATTGCCCACTGCGTTGTTACCGACATGGGTCAACCCGATCACGCTGCCCTTGCAAAGTCAACCCAAATTGTGGTCGATCAAAGGCATCAATGGCGAGTACACCGCAGAGATTATTCAAGGTCAAAACATTCACACGGTCAAGTTGGCGACCGGTGCGCGGTTTCAACAATGGGAAGTGATGGCTTTTGACAGCGACAGCGTGACGCTGACAGAGCACGGCTCCCACCCCAAGCCTTCCAAAGCGTCCACGTCACGAAAGACCGAGGCCAAAGCACCGTTGAAACTGTTTGTCGCGGCTCGGGGGCATTCAATCAGTCCTTACCGCATACGCGTTGAAAACGACATCTATACCCCACAACGTCAAGCAGCAGCAGAATTACCTGCGGCAGCAGCACCCGCGCCAGCGAAATACTGAACATGGCAGCCATTCCTTCATCGGTCAACCCAAGCCCAGCCGGAGGGAAGATACCGCGTTCGTACTTTAAAAACCTGGGTCATTTGAAGTTCTACCAAGACTTTCCTGACTACAAATCGGTGCTGACGCACGGTCGCCAACCCAGCGTGCTGTTGAACGACACCAAAAAAGACCTGATTGTGGCCATCGAATTGCGAGACCATCAATTTGCCATCATCAGCACACAAGAAGAGCAAGGCAGCTCCACTTGGTTTTATTTGGTGCAACAAGGCATACGCATGCAATTACATTTTGAAGGCTACTACACCTCTGACAGCCTTTCGCTCAAAACATTCATTGCCAACAGCAACGATTCGCCAACCCAACGCATTCGCGAGCAAAACAAGCAAAACCAAGAAGTGGTGCAAAGCATTGTCGATGCGTCGGAACCGATTGATTGGTTTCGTTCAATGATCAAAATGTGTATCGAACTCAATGCTTCGGATGTGCATTTTGAAATTCGCCATGACAAAGCGCATGTGCGAATCCGCCGCGACGGCTTGATGCGAGATGTGCAAAGCTTTGACCACAACACAGTCACGCAATCCATGTCGGCCATCTACACCTTGTTGGCCGAGGAGCGCTCTCGCTCAGAAGTGGCTTTCAACTTGAATGCGCCACAATCGGCCTTGATCCCCTTGACCATCAACCGAAAGAATTACGGGTTGCGCTACCAAAGCCATCCGGCTGTCGGTGGTTATGACGTGATCATGCGAATTCTCAAAACCGATGTGCGCACAGACTCGAACCAAGAACTGGCACTGGAAAAACTGGGCTTCACACCATGGCAATCCAAAGCCTTGCATGACGCACTCAGTACAGCCAACGGTGGCATCTTCGTCGCCGGTATCACAGGCTCTGGCAAAACCACTACTTTGAGTGCATTGCTCAACCAACTGGCTGCCGCGGGCGACAGAAAAATCATCTCGATTGAAGACCCGGTCGAATACCAAATTCCTGGCGTCTCGCATCTGTCCATTCAGCGCGCAGCTGGCAACGAAAAATCAGACGCCACCAACCCGTTTGCCAGCTCCATGATGGCGTTCTTGCGCATGGACCCCGACGTGGGTATGTTTGGTGAAATTCGCGATGCCCTCTCGGCGCAAATCGCCTACACCGCCATACAAACCGGTCACAAACTGCTCACCACCGTACACGCTACTTCGGCATTGGGCATTATTTCTCGCTTGGCATCGGCACAAATTGGGTTGGTTCGATCAGACATCTGCCGACCCGAATTCATCTCTGCGTTGGTTTACCAATCCCTGATTCCCAAAAACTGCATGCATTGCAAGATACCTGCAGAGAAAACCATGAAAGCCTCCGAATTGCTGGTGTATGAATCGATTTTCTTTCTTGACACCAGCAAATTGTTTGTCGCCAGTGACGATGGCTGCCCTGCCTGCAAACCCGCCAACTTGGCCACCATCAGAGGCGGACATGCCGGGGTCAAAGGTGTGACTGTGGCAGCCGAAATCATTCAACCCGATTTACAACTGTTGGAATATCTCAGCAAAGGCGATGATTTAAAAGCGTTTGACTATTGGCGCAATTTACAAACCTCTGCCTTCAACCATTCAGACATGCTGGGCAAGCCTTCTTGGGGTCACGCCTTGTACGAAATGTCGATGGGAAATATTGATCCCTACCATTTCGAAAAAGTATTTGGTTCTCCGTTGCGTCTCAAAATCAGTTTGAGCGAATTGAACCATGGCTAATGTGCTGCAAAACTTTTTGATTTGGCAAGGCCAAATGAGTTTGCGTGCGAGGCGAGCCGACTTTTACTACGACCTGGGCATGACACTGGACGACAAGATCCCGTTGTTCACCACCCTGCGCAAATACGAATCGCGCGCCAGGCAACGCAAGCAAGTCACCGCGCCCTTGTTTTTGCATATTTTGAAACGCATGCAGTCCGGTTCGTTGTCCGAGGCGCTCAGAGGCGTGGCCGCTGACTCCGAGTTGATCATGCTCGATGCGGTTCAAGCCTCTGGAGACGCGGCGTTGTCCTCTGGCTTGAAGTTTCTGTCCAGCACCGTTGAAAAAATCGATCACCTCAAAGCCATTGCGCGCAAAGCGGTGATTTACCCCGTGGTCATGATCATCGTGTTCTACGCCATGTTGTATGGGTTTGCCGTGCATGTGGTGCCTGTGCTGAGCAATATCTTGCCACCTGAAAAGTGGCCATTTTTAGGCAAGTTGCTGTACGCCATGTCAACCACGATTCAAAAATACGGTCATTTCATATTCGCCGGTTTTGTTTTAGGTGTGATGGGTTTTGTCTACAGTTTGCCCCGGTGGACCGGTGTGTTGCGAAGACGACTTGACCGCTACCCGCCTTGGGTGCTGTACCGAGATTTTTCAGGCGCGATGCTGATCGTGTCGCTTTCGACGTTGATGCGCTCTGGCGTTTCGTTGCGCTCCTCTTTAGAACGGGCATTGCGCTACAGCACACCTTGGCTGTCTTGGCATATCCGAGAAATTTTGACCCGCCTGTCCCGCCCAAATTCATCGACATTCGGTGAAGCTTTTCAAACCGGTGTGGTCAACCAATATTTAGAAGACCGCATACAAGATGCTGCCGAACGACGAAATCCAGTGGAAGCATTTGTGAAGATCGGCGTGGGGTCTATCGATCGGCTGGCGGCGTCCATTGAAGCATCGGCAAGCAAATTGAATTCGGCATTGTTGGTGATTTGTGGATTGATATTGGGTCTGATGATGGGTGGATTCTTTTCGACAGCCATGGAGTTGCAGTCAGGTATTGCCCAGCAAAACTCGCAAATCACCAAATAACCATAGCTTCATGGGTCCTATGGCATTTCCTCACCCCCACAAGCATATGCATCCCAGCCACCAAGTCACGCATTCCCATTCAAACGGTCGACATCAACTTGGCTACAGCCTGATAGAGCTGACGATTGTGCTGGTCATCATCACGGGCTTGGTGGTGGGGCTGTTCGCCATCTACCATTTCAAACAAGCCGTTGACAAAGCCGACATCATCGCAGGCCAGTACAAGCGTATCAACTTGGCGGTGAACAGTTATCTGTCGCAAAACTCCGATGCTTTGTTGCAATTGTTAAATACCAAATCCAGTTGTAGCGATATCAATTGGCGAGCCAGCGGAACAGGCTTGGCCGGCATAAATGTCGATGCAGACCCCGTGGGCTGCGAACTCAAAGACGCAGCGGGGAACGTTCTGGCTGTCAACGGTGCACAGCCCACGATTGAAGAATTGCGCGCGCTGAAATTTTTGGATCCAACAACCCCTGCCACCTTGGCCTTGAATGTGCAACAAGTCATGGTGGGCAACATCAGCGGCACCACACAATTCTTACCAGCCAGATTCGCCATTCAAATTTCTCGTGTCTGTGTCCAACACGCAGGCGCGGTGGCCTCAGCCGCAAGCCATTTGAAATGTTCAACAGGCACCGGCACCGGCTATTGGGATCTGACCTCTTTGGTATTCAACGCACAACCCTTTGACAACGAAGCCATTTACACATCGCGCGGTGTAAACCTGTTGCATTTGATTTTCAATGCCGCAGGACCTGATGCATTGATGGCCACGCCGGGATTGCAAAAAGTCTTGAATGCCAGTGGTATTGACATCACATCTAACTTTCCGTTGATTGGTGCCAACCGCAGCGCAGGCGACTTTGTTGCCAACCCATTGCGCAACGTGTCTGGTGAAAGTGTCTCCAATGTGTTTGCCATGCGCGGCGGATTCCAAAGCAGTATGTTCCTTAACCGCATGCGCACGGATGGCGGAACCCGCCCAACCAACGATTGGAATTTTGCCGGCTTCAATATCAGCGACATGGGCACCTTGGGTGTCGCCAACGTGAACGCCAGCGGCACCGTCAATGCGCTCAATGTCAGTGCTGTTGGCAACATGACCACGACCAACCTCACAGCGTCAGCCGATGTGAGTGCAGCCAATGTGAAAGCCAGTGCGGATGTCACTGCTCAAAATGTC
>JALRAA010000133.1 GCA_023262645.1 Burkholderiaceae bacterium | reverse complement strand
TGCACTTTGTACGTTACTTTGGAGCCATGCACCATGTGTGCCGGCGCCATGCTCAATGCGCGATTGCGCCACGTGGTCTGGGGAGCTGCCGAACCCAAAACCGGGGCGGCAGGTTCGGTGCTCAATGTGTTTTCTCAGCCTCAGCTAAACCACCAAACCAGCGTTCAGGGTGGTGTTTTGGCTGATGAATGCGCACAGCCTTTGCAAACTTTTTTCAAGAACCAACGCGCCCAACAAAAAGCGCGGGCTTTGTCGACACGTTTACGCGAGGATGCGGTACGAACCCCAGAGCACGCGTTTGATGGATTGCCTGACTACCCCTGGCAGGCGAACTACATCAGCGAATTGCCTGCGTTGAATGGCTTGCGCATGCATTATGTGGACGAGGGCCCCGCTGACGCCGAAGTGACCTGGTTGTGTTTGCACGGCAATCCTGCATGGAGTTATCTTTACAGGCATATGATCCCCGTCTTTTTAGCGGCAGGGCATCGCGTAGTGGCGCCCGACATGCCTGGCTTTGGCAAAAGCGACAAGCCGAAAAAAGACAGTGCCCATTCGTTTGCATGGCACAGACAGGTGTTGTTGGAATTTATCGAAGCGCTGGATTTGCGCCACCTACATTTGGTGGTGCAAGACTGGGGCGGCATTCTGGGACTGACCTTGCCCATGGCACACGAATGGCGTTACGACGCATTGCTGGTGATGAACACCCTGCTGGCCGAAGGAACGCGCCCCTTGAGCCCCGGCTTTTTGGCGTGGCGACAAATGTGTGCCGACAAGCCGTTGTTTGACATCGCCAAATTGTTTGCGCGTGGCAACCCCCACATGACTCCTGACGAATGCAACGCCTACAACGCCCCCTTTCCAGACGCAGGACACCGCGCGGCTTTGCGTGTATTTCCGGCCATGGTGCCCTCGGCAGCGGACAGCCCTGGCGCCGCCGTCTCACGACAAGCGGCAGCCTTTTTCAAACACCAGTGGCAAGGACGCAGTTTGATGTTCATCGGTCAGCAAGACCCCGTGTTGGGCGAACCCGTGATGCGCGAATTGCACAACACTGTTCGTGGTTGCCCGCCGCCTGTGTTGCTGCCGCATGCAGGCCATTTTGTGCAAGAGCACGGGCGCGAAATCGCGCAGGAAGCCTTGCAAGACTTTCATCCCCCTCACCAAGGAGTTTTGAAGTGAGTACAACCGATGAATCGCAGCGCAAAGTGGCTGTGGTCACAGGAGGCGCCATGGGCATTGGTGCGTCGGCTGCCCATCAGTTGGCCATGCAGGGTCACCATGTATGGATCGCCGACAGAGACGTGAAGGCTGCGACAGAGACCGCCGCCTACTTGCAGACCCAAGGCTATGCGGCACAAGCGATTGAAATGGATGTGGGGGAGGCCGAATCTGTTGCGGTGGCGTTTGAATTCATTCACCAAGCAGTTGGTCGCTGCGATATTTTGGTGAACTCAGCCGGTGTAGCCACAGTTGCAGATTTTTTGCATTTCCCTTTGGCAGAATTTGAGCGCACCATGCGTATCAACGTCACCGGCACATTGCTGTGCAGCCAACATGCGGCGAAAGCCATGCAAGCGTATCGCTGGGGGCGGATCGTCAATATCGCGTCTGTTGCTGGCATGCGTGCAGTGGGCAGTGGTCGCACCGCTTATGGCACATCCAAGGCGGCAGTCATCGCATTGACCCGTCAAATGGCTGTGGAATTGGCGCCCTTTGGCATCACGGCCAATGCCATCGCCCCCGGCCCAGTTGACACCCCCCTCACGCGCCAATTGCACACGGCACAATTCCGACAAGAATATGCCAAGGCGATTCCAATGAACCGGTATGGCAGCGTTGACGAAATCGCTGCTGTGGTGCGGTTTTTGGCGTCCGAAGAAGCGTCTTACATCACCGGTATTGCCATGCCGGTGGATGGCGGGTTTTTGGCCAGCGGCGCTCGAGGCTTATGAATTTTGCAGATTGTTCGATGTGAGGATGCATGCATCAGCGAATCACCGCCACCTACCACTTAACCACGCGAGAACACCCTGAACGCACCGCTGCGTTGATCGCGGGTGAGCAGTCCAGTGGCACGTTCGTGGCCATTCCGGGCGAAGACGAAGCGCTCAAAGCCAGAGCAGCGGCGACATACGACATAGCGACATGGGTCGAACCCGCAACCAAAGGTGATCTGGGACATTACCGTTTGACCTTGTCTTGGCCGCTTGCCAATGTGGGGCCATCCTTGCCCCATTTGATGGCGACGATCGCGGGCAATTTGTATGAATTGCGACCGGTTCACAGCTTGCGTTTGTTGGACATGACATTGCCAGAGGCATTTGCCAACGCCTATCCAGGGCCGGCTTTTGGTGTCAGCGGTACCCGGTCGTTGTGCGGCGTACCCAAGGCTCCTCTCATCGGCACCATCATCAAACCGTCGGTGGGATTGAGTGCTAGCGATACAGCTGCCATGGTGGCGCAGTTGTGTGAAGCGGGCATCGACTTCATCAAAGACGATGAATTGCAAGCCGATGGTCCGGCTTGTCCTTTTGATGAACGCGTGCGCTTGTCTATGCAAGTGATTCGAGCCCATGCAGACCGAACCGGCCGACAAGTCATGTATGCGTTCAATTTGACCGGTGAGCTAGACGACATGAAACGCCGACATGATTTGGTGGTGGCCGAAGGTGGTACTGCTGTGATGCTGAGTTTGAACTCGATCGGCATGAGCGGCTTCAATGCATTCAAGCGGCATGCGCGATTGCCGATCCATGCGCATCGCAATGGTTGGGGCTATGTGCAAGCCGGCTGGTCGTATGTGGCTTGGCAAAAACTCTGGCGGTTGGCCGGTGTTGACCATATGCATGTGAATGGCATTGCCAACAAATTCCAAGAAGATGACGACAGTGTCATCGCGTCTGCGCGTGCATGCCTGACCCCGATGTTTGCCAACAAAGCTTGCACCGTGATGCCCGTGTTTTCGTCAGGACAGACGGTGATGCAAGCGCATCCCACGTGGCACCGGTTGCAATCGCCTGACCTGATTTTTTTGGCTGGCGGTGGTTTGTTTGCCCATCCTGGCGGTATTGCCGCTGGGGTGCATGCTTTGCGTCAGGCATGGGACGCTGCCATCGGTGGCGTACCGTTGGTCACAGCTGCCAAATCGCACCGCGAATTGCGCGAAGCCATCGACACTTTCGGGCCAGCCCAATGACGGTTGAGCCACCATTGCGCGCCAAGTTATTGTTTTATGGCGACGATTTCACCGGCGCGGCAGACAACGCGGCGCAGTTTGCGCGGCATGGGTTGCGCACCCAACTTTTTTTTCACCACCCGGGCCTAAAAGCCCTGCGACAAGCTGCACACCAATGTGATGTGGTGGGGGTGGCTGGCACGGCGCGCTCGTTGGATATGGCTGGCATGACCGAAGAATTGCTGCCGGTGCTGCAAGACTTCGCTGCGTTGAAGATTCCCTTGGTGCAATACAAATGTTGTTCCACGTTTGACAGTTCGCCGCAAGTGGGCAGTCTGGGTCATGCCATGTCGCTGATGAAAAAAACATGGCCGACAAGTTTTTTACCGGTGGTAGCAGCCGCCCCGGCGTTCGGCAGATACACCGTGTTTGGGCACCATTTCGCCCGCGCTGGCAGCGATATTTTCAGGTTAGACAGGCATCCCGTGATGTCCGTGCATCCGGTCACACCCATGCACGAATCGGATTTGCAAACGGTGTTGCAAACGCAAGGGTTTGATTGCACTGCACATGTGGATCTGCGAAGGCTTGACCAATATGCCGATGAGCCACTGGCGATGCTTGAACACCTCTCAGACCGTGACAGCGCCTTGTTTGACGGTTACACGCAACACCACATGGTCACCACTGCTGCCTGCCTGTCTGCGTTGTCTCAACAACGCACGGTGTGCGCCATGGCATCACAAGGGTTGGCACATGGATTTGGCCAATATTGGCGAGAGTCTTGCGGTTCGCAAAACCCATTGCCGACGCAGTCATTGGCGCCCACCGACAAACTGTTGGTGTTGTCTGGCAGTTGTTCGGTGTTGTCTGCCGCACAAATTGAGCATGCCCGACAAGCCGGTTTTTTATGTCTGCGTATGGAACACCCAGCGCGTTTGGCGCAAGAAGTTACCCTGTGGAAGGATTTGCAATCAAACATGGTGCAGGCATTGCAATCTGGCCAAAGCGTGGTGATCTACACCGCACTTGGCCCGGCTGATCCGCAAGCTGATGCATGGCGTTCATTGACCGCCGAATGGGCGCCGGGTGAATTGAGCCGACGCATTGGGCATTGTTTTTCTGAGTTGGCTGCGATGGCTTTTCGAGAAGCCAGCCTGACCCGCTTGGTGGTGGCTGGTGGCGATTCATCCAGCTACACCATGCGTGCGCTTGGCGCACAAGCGCTGCAGCCCCTAGCCAGCCACTTTGGGCAAAACGCCCACTTTGCTGCTTTGGTCTCCCGTGACAAAGACATCGATGGCAAAGAAGTTTTGCTCAAGGGTGGTCAAGTGGGTTCGGACCATTTGTACAGCCTGGCCTTGGAGGGTTTTTCGCAGGGCTGAAGACACGAAACAGCTGTCAAAAAACAGACCCGTACCATGCTTGTAGCTGGGGCGGTACATTCAAGACAACGGCTTTTCAAGCGTTATCGATTCACACAACAGGTGGTTGAACTTTCATGCATATTTATATTTATTCACCCTCCGGCGCGGTTCGCGACAAGCCTGCGTTGCGACGAGCTATCAAACACCTGGGCCGACTTGGCCATGAGGTTGAACTGGACCCAGACGCGTTGAGCACCAAACAGCGTTTTGCGGGCGACGACCAATCGCGTGTGCTGGCTGTGGCGAGGGCAGCCGCCAGCGGCGCTGATCTGGTCATGCCCACCCGAGGGGGATATGGCATCACCCGCTTGATGAAACACTTGCCGTACAAAGCGATTGCCGCCTCTGTCAAACAAGGCACGCGGTGGGTCGGCCACAGCGACTTCACCGCGCTGCAAATGGGTGTGTTGGCAAAGACAGGCGCTGTCACTTGGGCCGGTCCTCATGCCTGTGCCGATTTTGGCGCCGAGGCGGTTGACGAAATCATGCAGGATTGTTGGGATGACATGGCGCAGGGCAGGGGAGAGGGCGTGGGTTGGCGATTGCCTAGCACAGACATTGCCCACTTACCTAAACGCAACATGCTGGCCCAAGAAGCCGTGTTGTGGGGCGGCAATTTGAGTGTGCTGTGCAGCTTGATCGGCACGCCTTATTT
>JALRAA010000132.1 GCA_023262645.1 Burkholderiaceae bacterium | reverse complement strand
GAGGTGCGGTGCAAAGCGGCAATGACGCGGTTCATCTCGGTGTAGATGGCCCGGCGCTGGTCGTTTTGCAGGCCTGGCAAAGATTGCTCCCACAACACCCGGCCAGAGACAAACTCCATGATGTAGAAGGCGCGGCCGATCACGCTTTCGTCTTCGCACATGGCATGCATTTGGGCCACTGGCACGCCAGAGCCGCTGAGGGCTTTCATGACGGTGAACTCGCGCTCGATGGCATGCGCCGAGGGCAGCAACTTGGCCACCGGTCCGGGCTTGGCCCGCATCACATAGCTGCAATCGGGGGTGTTGAGCTTGTAAGTGGGGTTGGATTGCCCGCCTTTGAACATCTCTACTTGCAAAGGGCCGGCAAAACTTGGCATGTGTGCCTGCAACCAAGTTTGTAATGCGTTGACATCAAAACGGTGCGTGTCGCTGACCTCGCGCGTGCCTACAAAATTGTCGAAATGGCTCATGTCATGACTCCGAGGCGCTGATTTTCATCAATGCTTGGCGGTTGCGAATCACCAGTCCACCGGGTTCGATGCGCAAAGACTCTTCGCGCTCCATCGCCTTGAGTTCTTGGTTGACCCGTTGTCGGGAGGCACCCAAAAGTTGCGCCAACTCTTCCTGTGCCAAATGCAAACCGATGCGCACTTCGTCGCCATGGTTGAGCGATGGCACGCCATAACTGCGCGCCAAATGCAGCAACTGCTTGGCCAAACGTGCGCGAAGCGGCAAGGTATTGAGGTCTTCGACCAGGCCAAACAATTGGCGAATACGCCGTGCTTGCAAACGCAGCATCGCTTGGTAGAACTCGACATGGGCGGCCAGAATTTTTTCGAAATCCGGTCTGGCCACGCACAAGATGGTCGTGTCGCCGTGTGCATAGGCGTCGTGCGTGCGACTGTCGCCATCCAAAATCGCCACATCGCCAAACCAAATGCCCGGTTCGATGTAGGTGAGGGTAATTTGCTTGCCCGACAACGAGGTTGAGCTGACCCGAACTGCTCCTTTGGCGCAGGCGATCCATTCCTCCGGCGTGTCGCCGCGTGCAGCGATCAGGTCGCCGTCCTTGAGTCGTCTGACGTATGCGCATCGAAGTATGTCGTGCCGAAGTGAAGGGGATAGTGAGGAAAACCAGCGGCCTGCGTTGACCGCTTCTCTTTCTTCGATCGTAAGTATGGGCTCGTCCATCGTCTGTCTTGTCGGTGACCAGTGGGTTGAAAAATGTCGCCAGCGCGACCGGCAACTTGCGAAATAAAGTTTTAAGGTTTGTATTGCGGGGTGTGTTTGTCCAAAAACGCGGCAATGCCAATGCCCGCATTGGGGTGATGCAGGTTGTTGACGAAATGCTGTTTTTCCAGCGCCATATGGGCAAACAAACTCTGGCCAGGTGCGGCATTGAGCAGTTCTTTGATGCTGCCAAGTGCGTTCGGCGCACGTTCGTTCAAACGTTGCGCCCAAGTCAGCGCTGTTTGCAGGGCTTGTCCTGGCTCGCTCAGGGCGTTGACCAAGCCGTGTTTCATCAATTGTTCGGCAGATATTTTTTCACCCAACATCAACCATTGGCTGACCAGTGCATGTGGCAACGCACGCGCGAGCTGCCAGCTGCCGCCACCATCGGGGGACAAGGCCACGTTGCTGTAGGCCATGACAAACACACTGTTGCTGGCCGCGATCAAAAAGTCACAGGTCAATGCCAACGAAAACCCCGCGCCGGCAGCGGCACCTTCGACGGCAGCCAGCACCGGTTTGGGGAATGTGGCAATGGTTTCGAGCCAGCCATGCAAGGCTTCGATGCTTTGCGCTTGGTGCTCGGGCGGCAGGGCGCGGTTTTCCTGCAAACGGTTGAGTTGTCCGCCGGCGCTGAAATGGGCGCCTTCTCCGGTGATCACCACGCTTCGGATATCGCCATTGCTTTCCGCCGCATTCAAGGCTTCGATACCAGCTGTGTAAATTGGCGGACCCAGCGCATTGCGGTAGTCAGGGTTTGACAGCGTCAACACCAGTGTTTGACCTTCTGTGTGGCTTTTGAGCTGTGCAGTCATACCGTGGAAATATCGTGTCGCAAACTCAGTCCCAAAGCGCCGCGTCGGCGCAACCAAGGACTTGGGCGATAGCGCGGATCGCCATACACGGTTTGCATGTTGAACAGCACTTCGAGCAAACTGTCGGCGCCTAAGGTGTCACCCAATGCCAATGGCCCTTGTGGGTAGCCCAGTCCAAGGGTGACGGCGGTGTCTAAATCGGCGGGGCTGCATATGCCTTGCTGGCAAATATCGCTGGCGATATTGACGATATGTGCCAACACACGTTGCGTGACAAATCCGCCACTGTCTTGAATGATGCTGACCGGTTTGCCGTCCTTGGCAAAAAGTGCATGGGCTGCGTCGCGCATGTCGCTGCGCGTGGCAGGGTTGGTTGCCAAAACGCGTCTGCGGGTGGTTGCGTCTGGCATCAACATGTCAATCCCCAATGTACGTGCGGGGTCGAGTCGCTCAACGATGGCGCATGTGGTGACATCAAAGCCCAGCGGTGCGACCAAACAAAGCGCTTGGTTGGAAGGCGCGCTGGCGGTTTCAATCTCAGCGCCCAAATCTTTGAGCAATTGAAACAAATCGCTGCGGCGGGCCGCCCGGGAAGACACCCAGACAGGTGGAAGTTCGGTCACGACGGGTGCTGCGCTGGGAGGGGGACGCTGGGCTTTGCCATCGGTGTAGGTGTAGAAGCCTTTTCCGGTTTTGCGCCCCAACCAATTGCCGGCCAAGCGTTGTGCGGTGATCACGGAAGGGCGGTAACGGGGTTCTTCGTAATACTGCTGGTAGATGGATTCCATGACCGGGTGGGAGACGTCCAGCGCGGTGAGGTCCATGAGTTCGAAGGGGCCCAATTTGAAACCCACTTGGTCTTTCAAAATGTCATCGATTGTGCCGAAATCGGCAACACCCTCAGACACGATGCGCAGTGCTTCAGTGCCATAGCCTCTGCCAGCATGGTTCACGATAAACCCCGGGGTGTCCTTGGCGCGAACCGGTTGATGGCCCATGGCCGTGACAAATTGCACCAACCGCTGGCAAATATCTTCGTCGGTACCCAAGCCAGCGATGACTTCCACCACTTTCATCAGGGGCACGGGGTTGAAGAAATGCAGACCGGCAAAACGATTCGGGTGTTGGAGCTTGGCCGCCAAAGCGGTCACCGACAAGGAAGACGTGTTGGTGGCTATCACCGCTTGCGGCGAGAGCAAGTTTTCCAATTCTGCAAACAAGCCGGTTTTGATGGCCATGTTTTCGACCACGGCCTCGATCACCAAGTCGCAGTCTGCCAAATCACGCAAGGAAGTGGCGGGGTGTAAGCGTTCTTGCAGTTGGGCTGTGTCGGCGGCTGTCAAGCGGCCTTTGTCTTGCAATTTTTGCCATTGCAAAAGAATGGCTTGGCAGGCTTTTTCTGCAGCACCGGGGGCAACATCATGAACCCACACACCAGCGCCAGCTTGTGCGCACATTTGTGCGATTCCTTGTCCCATGGCGCCGGCGCCCACCACAGCCACACGATGGAAGTTTGTATTCATATACGAACAATTATGGCCGACATTGGCCCAGCGCCTGTGTTATGCGATTACTGCAAAATGTCTGATCTTTGATACCAACGGAGTCTTATCCCATGACACTGAAACTTTGCGGATTCTCAGCCAGCAACTACTACAACAAATTGAAATTACAACTGCTGGAAAAAGGCGTGGCCTTTGAGGAAGAGTTGGTGTGGACAGGAAACACGCACCCTAAATTGGTGGACCGTTCTCCGATGGGCAAGGTGCCATTTTTGGAAACACCGCACGGTTGTGTGTCTGAATCCATGGCTTGCGCAGAATATATTGAGCAACAGTACACATCACACCCATTGCTGCCGGTTGACCCGTTTGCGGCAGCCAAAGTGAGAGAGTTGATTGTTTACCTTGAATTGCACATTGAATTGGTGGTGCGAGAGTTGTATGGCCAAGCGTTTTTTGGCGGCCAAGCCAGCGACGAAACCAAAGCCAGGGTAAAAAAACAACTGACCAAAAATGTGGCTGCCTTTGCAAAGCTGGCCAAGTTTTCACCCTATGTGGCGGGCGATAGCTTCACTTTGGCCGATTGCGCGGCGATTTTTCACTTGCCACTGGCTGTGATGGCTTGCAAATCGGTACTTGGAGAAGATCTGTTGGCGGAACTGCCCATCAAAGCTTACACGCAGCAATTCGCCAACAACCCCCATGTGCAAAAAGTGATGGCAGACCGCAAAGCCAACAGTGAAATCATGATCGCTTTGAGGTCTGGCAAAAAGTAAGGTCAGTGGGTAAACGACTGGCGCTGGTTGTCTAGATCGATCAAGCGGTCGAGTTCTGCGCAAACATCGGCCATGCGGCCAGAAATCACCATGCGACCTGCGGTGTGCAGGGGTGGACGCTGGTCCTCAGCGATATGAACCACGCGAAGAGGACGGTCCGTTGAACCCAAACGGGCATGGCGGTTGAACGGGACATGGCTTTTGCGTGTGTTGAGCATGGCGCGAAAAGCAGAATCTACGCGCTGAAAAACCTGGTGGTTGTTCCAAAGGGCAAGTGACATGGTGTACTCCTGGGTTAAAACTGGTTTCTGATCAGGCCAACGGCCAGACCTTCTATGGAAAAAATATCGCCCGCCTGAACTTGAATCGGCGAAAAGTCAGGGTTTTCAGGCAACAGCGTGATGCCATGTGCGGTTTTTTGGAAGCGTTTGACGGTGACCTCTTCGCCAACCCGCGCCACCACAATTTGTCCATTGCGCGCGTCTCGCGTGGTTTTGACGGCGAGCAAATCGCCGTCCATGATGCCAACATCGCGCATGGAAAGACCTCTGACCTTGAGCAAATAGTCAGGGGTTTGGGAAAACATGGAGGCTTCTACGCTATAGGTTTGCTCGATATGTTCTTGCGCCAGGATGGGTGAGCCTGCAGCTACACGACCCACCAATGGCAATGTCAATTGAGCCAAGGTGTGCAAAGGCAACTGAAATTGTTTGAAACCCAACTCTGCAGGCTCTGGGGCTGTTTGTTTCAAGCGAATGCCGCGCGATGTGCCGCTGACCAATTGAATGACGCCTTTGCGAGCCAAAGCTTGAAGATGCTCCTCGGCTGCATTGGCGGATTTGAAACCCAACTCTGTGGCGATTTCTGCACGGGTGGGCGGTGCGCCGGTATTCTGTATGGCGGTTTGAATCAATGACAGAATCTGTTGCTGACGGGCGGTGAGCTTGACTTGTTCCATGGGGCTCCTGCACTTGGCGGTT
>JALRAA010000131.1 GCA_023262645.1 Burkholderiaceae bacterium | reverse complement strand
TCTGCCGCGCGCAGCTCGCGCAAATCCATGCCTTTTTCAATCAAGCGCCGCAAATCGCCGTCAGTGAAGATGCCCAGCACGCGCTGCTCAGCGTCCACCACGGCCGTGGCACCTAAGCCTTTTTGCGACATTTCACGCATCAACTGCGACAACCCTGCATCGGGCGACACCATGGGGATATTGTCACCGGTTCGCATCACATCGGCCACATGGGTGAGCAGCCTTCTGCCCAAACTGCCGCCCGGGTGAGAGCGCGCAAAGTCGTCCGATTTGAATCCTCGTGCGTCGAGCACCGCGACCGCCAACGCATCTCCCAACGCCAATTGCGCCGTGGTACTGGCCGTAGGAGCCAAGTTCATTGGACAGGCTTCTTTTTCTACGCTGCTGTCCAAGACACAACTGGCATATTGGGCCAAGGTCGATTGGCTATTGCCGGTGATGGCCACCAACATGACGCCTTGGCGTTTGATGAGCGGCAATATCGCCGACAACTCTTCGCTTTCGCCGCTGTTGGACAAAGCAATCACCAAATCGTCTCGCGTGACCATGCCCAAATCACCGTGGCTGGCTTCGGCGGGATGCACAAAAAATGCAGGCGTGCCGGTTGAGGCGAACGTGGCCGCGATTTTGCGACCGATATGCCCGCTTTTGCCCATGCCCATCACAACAACGCGGCCCTTGACCGACAAAACGGCTTGCACGGCTTGCACAAACGCATCGCCCAGGTTCGATTGCACTCGCTCGATGGCTTGCGCTTCAATGCGCAAGGTTTGCTGAGCCAGCGCAAGAATATGCGGATGTTGTGCAGACTGATTTGCCGTCATGGTTTGCCTATTATGCGTTGCGTCTGTCCGGCCATGCACGCTCATTTGCCAATACAAAACCGGCTGAAAATCTCGCCCAACAAATCATCGGGCGTGAATTTTCCTGTCAAGGTGGACAGCGATTGGTGAGCCAGACGACATTCTTCGGCCAACACATCCAATGCGGGGGCGGGCAGGGCGAGCCATGCCAACGCTTGGTCAACATGTTGCTGTGTGCTTCGCAACGCATCGACGTGACGGGTACGGGCGGTGAACACGCCTTCGTTAAGCCCCGCTTGCCAACCGACCAGCGACAACACACGCTCGCGCAATGCGTCAAGGCCTTCGCCGGTTTTCGCAGAAATACAAATGCCTGTCTTGCCGTTCCCACTGGCCATGTCCAATTTGTTGTGTACCGTGAGCATGGGTGTGTGTGCTGTGCGGCTGCGCTCCATCTTCTCTTGTAAACGGGCTTGTGCTTGGGTGTAGAGCGTGTCGTGTTGTCGGCTCAAGTCATCGAGCAATACCACCAGATCCGCCTGTTCAATGTGTGACCATGCGCGTGTCATGCCGATGCGCTCAATCTCGTCGGCGTCTGCCTCGTCGCGTAAACCCGCGGTGTCCAACACATGGATCGGCACGCCTTCGATGTGTATGGTTTGCGTCAGCACATCGCGCGTGGTTCCGGCCACCGGCGTGACGATTGCGACATCTGCGCCAGCCAAGGCATTGAGTAACGAGCTTTTGCCGGCGTTGGGTTGGCCTGCGATCACCAGTTTTAAGCCGTCGCGCAACAACCGGCCTTGCTGTGCTTGTGCCATGAGGGCATGCAGTTTTTCTTTCAACTGGTTCAGTTGTTGCTGCACCTGCATTTCTTCGATGAAATCCAAATCTTCTTCGGGGAAATCCAAACAGGCTTCGATTTGCATGCGCACATGCACCAAGGCCTGCGCGAGTTCATCGACGCGTTTGGAGAATTCGCCTTCCAAGGAGCGTCCTGCGCTGCGAACCGCAGCTTGGGTTTGCGCATCGATCAAATCAGCGACGGCTTCGGCTTGGGCCAGATCCAATTTGTCATTCAAATACGCGCGTTCAGTGAATTCACCCGGTCGGGCCATGCGCAAATGGGGAAGCGATGCGGGCTGGTCGGCGGGCGCGTCTTTGGCCAAGAACAAACAATGCGACACCAACATGTTCAACACCACGGCGCCGCCATGGCCCTGCAATTCCAACACGTCCTCACCGGTGTAACTGTGTGGCGCGGGGAAAAAGACCGCCAGCACTTGGTCGATGGTGTCGCCTTGTGTGTCGTGCAAGGTGACCAAATGTGATTGACGCGGCTTCAATGCGCGTTTGACCAGTTGTTGGACGAACGGCCCAAGCTGCTTGCCGCTGATGCGCACCACGCCGACCGCACCGCGGCCAGGTGGCGTGGCAATCGCAATGATGGGGTCATCGCGCTCAGACAGCATGGCGAAATGCCCCGTTGCCGGCCCTGCGACTCAGTGCGTGATGCCCAATTGTTTGTTGATCATCCATTGCTGGGCGATCGACAAAATATTGTTGGACAACCAATACAACACCAAGCCCGCCGGGAAAAAGAAAAACATCACGCTGAAAGCCAGCGGCATGAACCACATCATCTTGGCTTGGATCGGGTCGGGCGGCGTCGGGTTCAACCAGGTTTGGAACATGGAAGTGGCTGTCATCAGCAAAGGCAGAATGAACCAAGGGTCGGGCGCGGCCAAATCATGTACCCATCCCACCCATGGCGCATTGCGCATTTCTACCGAGGACAGCAACACCCAGTAAAGCGCAATGAAAAACGGAATTTGCACTGCTATGGGCAAACACCCGCCCAATGGGTTGACTTTTTCTTCGCGGTAAATCCGCATCATCTCCATTTGCATTTGCTGCGGGTTGTCTTTTAAACGCTCGCGCATTTCCATGATTTTCGGGTTGATGGCTTTCATCTTTCCCATGCTTTTGTAGGCCTGAGAATTGAGCCAATAAAAAGCCATTTTCAACACAACCACCAAGGCCACGATCGCCCAACCCCAGTTGCCAATCACGCGGTTCA
Organism: Burkholderiaceae bacterium; assembly: GCA_023262645.1. GTDB lineage: Bacteria > Pseudomonadota > Gammaproteobacteria > Burkholderiales > Burkholderiaceae_C > Limnohabitans. Next base: position 2,456 of record JALRAA010000131.1, on the reverse strand, counting down.
ATTCATAGAGCAACCAATACAAGGGTTTGGACAAGATGGTCAGCCACCCATAGTCTTTGACCAACTCTAAGCCGGGGTAAATGGCTTCTAACGCTTTTTCTTCTTGCGGCCCGACAAATAATCGTGCGGTTTGTGACAGGCGTGATGCAGGCGCTATCGCTGGCAAAGGCGCCACCATGCCGACCGAGTACAAATTGGTGTCGATTTTTCGGGCGAACAATTCACGCTGCTGCGTGTCATCTAACAACCATGCAGACGCAAAGTAATGCTGCACCATGGCCACATACCCTTGCTGGCTTTGTTTTTCAAAATCGGCCTTGCCTTTTTCAATGTCGGCAAATTCAATTTTTTGGTATTTTTTCGCGGTGGTGTATACCGCAGGACCTGTGAATGTGGAATAAAACGCCGACTCGCCTTCAGGTTTGTTGCCATCGCGTACCAACTGCACATACAGCTGGGCCGCCACCGGTGCAGCCGATGTATTGGTCAGCGTGTGCTGGACTTGCAAGGCATAGCTACCGCGGGCGATGGTGTAGGTCTTGGTGAGCTGCACACCGCCGACAGGTTCGGAGCTGAAGGTCAAGGTCAACGCATCCTGCCCATCCTTGAGCGTGTAGTCGCCGCTTACCTTCATGAGCGATTTATGGGTCGGGAATTCGCCGGGCGTCGCACCCGCCACAAGGCCGGACTGCGCCAGATAAACCCGCGCTGCGCTGTCATCGAGCAAAACCATGGGTTTGCTGGCATCCACGGTGTCGCCGTAGCGCAAAAATTGCGTGCCCACCACGCTACCACCCTCGGTGTCAAAGGTCAGCTTCAGCACATCGGTGCTGACTTCAAAGCGCTCTGCGCCCGGCGCGCGGGTAGCGGATGCCACAGCCGGAGCCGTTGCCAAGGTCGGGGCGCTTGCCGCTGCGCCGGGCAGGGCGGCGCCCTCCGCGCGCGGCCCTGCTGGCGCAGCCACGGGTGGCGTCGTCCCGGTCCCAGCGGGTGCTGCGCCCAGCAAAGGCTTGTGGCCGTGGGCTATCTGCCACTGATCCCACAACAACAAAAGGGAGAAACCAAAAATCACCCACAAAATGGTGCGGCGCATATCGTTCATGGGCGGGTCTTTTCGGAAGAAGGCGTCAACAGAGTGGAAAACAAGGCGGCGCGCGGTACCGGATCGAGCCCGCCGTCACACCAGGGATGGCAGCGCAAAACGCGCCGCACAGAGAGATAAGTGCCCGATGCAGCACCGTGTAATTGCAGGGCATCCAGGGCATAGCGCGAACAGGTCGGCTCAAACCGGCAGGCCGAACCCAGACAAGGGCTCAAGAAAAAACGGTATCCCTTTACCAGGGCGATCAAGAGACGCTTAAGCATGGTCGGCAGCAGGAATCCGGGTGACTGCATGAGCAAACAGCGCGGACAGTTCTTCACGCAAGGCCGCTTTCAAGCTGTCGGAGCTGGCGCTTACGAATCGGGCTCTGTCCACAGCACGGCGCAGGCGGACTACATACGCAAAGTGCGCAAGACGGCTTTCAAAATGCTGGGCGACGGCAAAAATCTGCCGCCTGACGGCGTTGCGGGTCACTGCCCGCTTGGCCCAGCGCTTGGGCAACAGGGCGCCTATCAACGGCTCGGTGCACACAGCAAAGTCCCTGGAAAAAACATGGTGCGGGTCAGCCGCACGCGCATCCCTGCAATGCAGGGCAAAGTGCGGCGACTTGGCCAGAACCGGAGCAGCAAGAACAGCTTGGAATTGCGGCCGGGTTTGAAGCCGCCTCACGCCTGACGTCCAGACGGGAACAAGCGACAACAGCCCGCTGGATCAGCGGGCCTTAGACGGCCAGACGCTTGCGGCCCTTGGCACGGCGCGCGTTGATTACAGCGCGGCCGCCACGGGTTTTCATGCGCACCAGGAAGCCATGGGTGCGGGCGCGTCGAATCTTGGAAGGCTGGTACGTACGTTTCATAATGGGAATCCGATCCGGTGAACGTTGCGCCCGAATCACGTGCGGTGTGAAACAAGGCGAGCCGACGATTATCGCAAATATTGCTCCACATGTGGATCTTTCTCCCGCCACCTCGCAAAATTGCCATTCCGGCACCGGGCTAGGCAAAAAATATTTCGGAATTTCAGTCCGTAAAATTGTGGATAAGTTTCTCGGGCCATACAATGTCTGGCCGCAGAAATAGCACCCTATCCACAGATTGACATAAACCCATGCCAACGGCATCCCTTCCCGCACCATCCCGCGCTGAACACGCACCAGACCCCGCCAGGTTGTGGGCTTTGTGCCTGGAAAAACTGGGCCAGGAACTGCCGGAACAGCAATTCAACACCTGGATCAGACCGCTGCAGGTGGCGCTCAGCGACGACACCCACCGCCTGATCATTTACGTATCCAACCGCTTCAAGCTGGACTGGGTTCGGGCGCAATACGGGACCCGGATCAGCGCTTTGGTAAGCG
>JALRAA010000130.1 GCA_023262645.1 Burkholderiaceae bacterium | reverse complement strand
CATCGAATACGCCCGCCATGTGGCAGGTTTGACCAATGCCAACAGCACCGAGTTCGAACCCGACTGCGCCAACCCCGTCATTGCTTTGATCACCGAATGGAAAGATGCCGATGGCAGCATCAAGCAGCGCGATGCCAAATCCGATTTGGGTGGTACCATGCGTTTAGGCGCACAAACCTCGAATGTCTCAAAAGGCACCTTGGCGCACGACATCTATGGCGATTTGGTCACCGAACGCCACCGCCACCGCTATGAAGCCAATGTGAACTACCTCGACACTTTGCGTGCCGCTGGTTTGGTTATCTCTGCCCTCACCCAGCAAGAGCATTTGACAGAAATCATCGAATTGCCCCAAAGCGTTCACCCGTGGTTCATGGGCGTGCAATTCCACCCTGAATTCAAGTCCACACCCTGGGATGGCCATCCGCTGTTCAATGCGTTTGTGAGTGCCGCCCATGCCTACCAGTCTGAGCGTAAAAAACTCAAGGTGGTGGCATGAATTTATGCGGCTTTGACGTCGGGTTGGAGCATCGGTTTTTTTTGATTGCAGGAACTTGCTCGATCGAGGGTTTGCAAATGTCTTTGGATGTGGCCGGGCAATTGCAAGAGGTTTGCAGCAGTCTGGGCATTCCTCTCATTTACAAAGGCTCCTTCGACAAGGCCAACCGCTCTTCTGGCAGCACGCAGCGCGGTGTGGGCATGGAGGCTGGTTTGAAAATTTTGGATGAAGTGCGTCGCCAAATCAAAGTGCCGGTGCTGACCGATGTGCACGATGAATCTCAGGTGGCCGCTGTGGCCGCCGTGGTCGATGTGCTGCAAACACCAGCATTTTTGTGTCGGCAAACCGATTTCATCCGCGCTGTTGCGCAATCGGGAAAACCAGTCAACATTAAAAAAGGTCAATTCTTGGCACCTTGGGACATGGTCAACGTGATCGATAAAGCCCGAACGGCCGCCCGTGAAAAAGGCCTGCCCGAGGACAATTTTCTGGCCTGCGAACGCGGTGTCAGCTTCGGCTACAACAACCTGGTGGCCGACATGGGCAGCTTGGCCGAGATGCGCAAAACCGGCGCGCCTGTGGTGTTTGATGTGACCCACTCAGTGCAAAAACCGGGCGGCCAAGGCACGAGCAGCGGCGGCGCGCGCGACATGGTGCCAGTGCTTGCACGCGCCGGTGTGGCCGCCGGTGTGGCGGGCTTGTTCATGGAAACCCACCCCACTCCGAATGAAGCCTGGTCAGACGGGCCGAATGCCGTGCCACTGGCAAAGATGAAAGCCTTGTTGCACACCTTGGTTGAGCTTGATGCCGTGACCAAAAAACACCCTTGGCTGGAAAACCATTTTTCCGCCTGACACATTGTTCCTTGCAGACTGCAGAGGTCTGCGTGTTTTTCTTGAAGAAAGTTAGAAAATGAGTGCCATAGTTGATATCGTCGGTCGTGAAATTCTGGACAGCCGGGGCAACCCGACCGTCGAATGCGATGTATTGTTGGAAAGTGGCGTGATGGGCCGCGCCGCCGTTCCCTCGGGCGCATCGACCGGCAGTCGCGAAGCCATTGAATTGCGCGACGGCGACCCCAACCGCTACGGTGGCAAAGGTGTGTTGACCGCTGTTGAACACATCAACCACGACATCACACAAGCGGTCATCGGGCTTGATGCTTCCGAGCAGGCTTTTTTAGACCATACCCTGATCGACCTGGACCGCACAGACAACAAAGCGCGCATCGGCGCCAATGCCATTTTGGCGGTGTCCATGGCGGTGGCGCGTGCTGCAGCCGAAGAAGCAGGTTTGCCGCTTTACCGCTATTTCGGCGGCATGGGGCGCATGCAACTGCCTGTGCCGATGATGAACGTCATCAACGGTGGTGCCCATGCCAACAACAATCTGGACTTGCAAGAGCTGATGATCATTCCCGTCGGCGCTCCCACGTTCCGTGAAGCGGTGCGTTATGGCGCCGAAGTTTTTCATGCGCTGAAAAAAATCATGGCCGACAAAGGCATGAGCACGGCAGTGGGTGACGAAGGGGGTTTCGCGCCCAACGTCCCCGGCCACGAAGCCGCCATTCAAATGATTTTGGATGCGATCGACAAAGCCGGCTTCACCGCGGGTGAGCAAATCATGCTGGGCTTGGACTGTGCCGCCAGCGAGTTTTATCTCGACGGCAAATACCATCTCAAAGGCGAAGGTTTGGAGCTGGATGCTTCGCAATGGACCGACATGCTGTCGACCTGGGCAGACAAATATCCCATCATCAGCATTGAAGACGGCATGGCTGAAGGCGATTGGGACGGCTGGAAGCACCTCACCGATCGCATGGGCAAAAAAGTGCAGCTTGTGGGCGACGATTTGTTCGTCACCAACACCAAAATTCTGCAAGAGGGCATAGACAAGGGCGTGGCCAATTCGATTTTGATCAAGATCAACCAAATCGGCACACTCACCGAGACATTTGCAGCCATTGAAATGGCCAAGCGCGCTGGCTATACCTCGGTCATCAGCCACCGTTCTGGCGAAACCGAAGACACCACCATCGCAGACATCGCGGTCGGTACCAACGCCTTGCAAATCAAAACCGGCTCACTCAGCCGCTCAGACCGGTTGGCCAAATACAACCAACTTTTGCGTATTGAGGAAGATTTGGGTACCATCGCCAGTTATCCAGGCCGCGCAGCTTTTTACAACCTGCGCAGCTGACACAACAACAAAGCTGTACCCATGCGCCGTCCTGTTCCACTCATACTGTTAGGTTTGCTGGTTATTTTGCAAATGCAGCTGTGGTTCGGGCGCGGCAGCATCCCAGATGTCTGGCGACTCCGGCAGCAATACCAGCAGCAACTCGACACCAATACGCGCTCTGAGCAAGACATCGCCCGTCTTCGCGCAGAGTTACGCGACTTGCGTGACGGCCTTGAAATGGTCGAAGAGCGTGCCCGCTCAGAAATAGGCATGGTCAAACCCAACGAGATTTTTGTGCAATTGGCCAAATCCTCTCAGTGAACAACACCGCACAACGTACCGTCGTGCTGGCTGGCGAAAGCGTCACTGCCAGGCAATCGCTGATTGCCAAATTACAAAATGTGTTGTTGAGCCAATCCTTGTCGTTTGACTTCTTGTGCCCGCAATCACCTGTCGCCTTGCTGGATATGCCTGCGCATGCCAAATACCTGCTGTGGAAGAAACCTGCCAAAACCTTCGCCTCGTCTGTACAAGACGACTGGCGGCGTCAATTGCATGCGCTAGCGCGCCCGTACCAAACTTTGCATGCTGACAATGATCAGGTGTTGCAGCAGGCGGTTTTTGCCTTGGTGAATGGGCAACAAAGCGCCTTGGCCAGACCGCAGACTGACAGCAAATGGCAAGATTTGTGCGAATGTTGCGCAGACCCGGCTTGCGAGCAGCGCTTGTTTGGACGCTTACTGCAAAGCTGAACTGGGTGGTGGCACCGGTGGTTGCCCCGGTACAAACAACTGCGCCGCATCGATCGCGTCATAGCGGTATTGCTGGCCACAAAAATCGCAGCCGACCTCAATCAATGCACGCTCAGCCAAAATGCTGTCCGCTTCATCGCGACCCAAGCTGCGGATCATGGCGCTGACCCGTTCGCGGTTGCATGAACACACAAATCGCGGTGAATCAAGCCCGGGTTCAGGCGCGAAATGCTTGAGCTGCTCTTGCCAAAACAAACGATGCAATACCTTGTCAGGGGCGAGTTGCAGCAATTCCTCCGCAGTCAAACTGTTGGCCAAGATAGCGATGCGGTTGTAGTCTTCGTTGCGGCCAATGGCATCTTCTTCGGCCAGGGTTTGGGTGCCTGAAAGGTTGGCAATGCCTCCCATGGGCAATCGTTGAATCAGCAATCCGGCTGCCACTTGGTCGTTGGCAGCCAGCACCAAGGTGGTACAAGTTGCTCGCTTTGCAACATGTAATGCGCCAGCACGTCGCTGAATTTCTTCAAAGGCTGTTTATGGTCGTCATACAGCGAGACCACGCCTTGGTAAGGCTGTTGTCCTGGTCTGCGCCCAACCGGGTCGAGCGTGATGGCACAACGCCCCAGGTTATGTTGGTTGACCATGTCCTCAAACCGCATGTTGGGCAAAATTTCACCCACGGTTTTGGCGGTCGAGCGCAAACGCAAATCAGACTGCACTTCGACCACCGCCAGCTTGAGCGGTCCTTCGCCGTGCAATTGCAATACCAGCGCACCGTCAAACTTGATATTGGCTTGCATCAACACCGCGGCTGCGGTCATTTCACCCAACAAGTGGCGCACCGGCTCTGGGTAAGGTCCGGTCTCGCGGTTGTCTGCACGACGGCGCAATATGTCTTGCCAACTGTCGGTCAACCGCACCAACAAGCCGCGCACTGGCAAACCTTCGAACATGAATTTATGCAATTCACTCATGCGATTTTTTTCAAACCATTTTTGAACCGCAAAGCGTTGCCCATGTAATGTTTGGCGCTCATGCGCAGGCCTTCTATTTGCTCCGGGGTGAGTTGCCGCACCACTTTGGCGGGCGTGCCCATGATCAGGCTGCCATCGGGAAATTCTTTGCCCTCGGTCACCACCGAACCAGCGCCCACCACACAATGTTGACCAATGCGAGCGCCGTTGAGCACCACTGCGGCAATACCGATCAAGCTTTCGTCGCCGATCGTGCAACCGTGCAACATCACTTGGTGCCCAACCGTGACATGTTTGCCTATCACCACCGGTAAGCCGTTGTCCGCATGAATCACGGCCAAGTCTTGGATGTTGCTGCCCTCACCGATGGTGATGGTTTCAGTGTCTCCGCGAATCACGGCGTTGAACCAAACGCTGGTATTGGCATGCAAATGGACAGCCCCCATGACATGTGCGCTGTCTGCGATCCAGGCGCTTTGGTGTATGTCGGGCGAGTGGTTATCGAGTTGATAGATGGCCATAAGTTGTCCGTGAAGTATTTCTACAATTGTAGGGATGGAATTGAGAACCGCTGCCTTGAGTGCATTGTGCGAATCCGACCCGCGCTTGCAAGTGCAACGGGTGCAATCGCTGTGGGCCATGCGGGCTGACTGCTCTGTCAATCCACAGCAGTTTTTACAAACGCCCGATGTGCCTTTGCCAGGGCGACCCGCCAAACCGTTATTGAAGCCGCCGCACCAAGTCCCTTCTCGCTCAGTCCACACGGCACAGGGCTTGGCCGGTTTGGTGCATTCCATTTGCCACATTGAGTTCAATGCGATTCATTTGGCCTTGGATGCGGTTTGGCGGTTTGACGGCCTGCCCACAGCGTATTACCAAGATTGGTTGAAAGTCGCATATGAAGAATCCACCCACTTTGAACTGTTGACACAGT
>JALRAA010000012.1:12363-13508 GCA_023262645.1 Burkholderiaceae bacterium | reverse complement strand
TTCCAGCATTGGCTCAACATGGGCGACACACTCAAAAACACCGGCGCGACCTTGCCTGCGATTTTTTGCGTCAACTGGTTTCGCAAAAGCGAGGACGGTAAATTTGTTTGGCCCGGCTATGGCGAAAACATGCGCGTCTTGAAATGGATGATCGACCGCATTGAAGGCCAGGTCAAAGGGTGCGAAAACGTGTTTGGCATCAGCCCCGCCTATGAAGAAATCACCTGGGACGGACTGGCTTTTTCTGCTGCGCAATTCGAGTCGGTGATGCATATCGACAAATCGGCATGGCGTGAAGAATTGCAATTGCACGACACCTTGTTCCAGCAATTGGCCTACCACTTGCCGCCCGAATTGCCGGCCACCAAAAACGCCATCGGCTTGCGCCTCGACGCCTGACAAGCGCTGGGTTCGTCTGATCCCTTGCTGCGTTTTTTCTTGCCCTCTTTCAAAACATGACCACCTTCCAAGTGCATTGGCCGCCGCAACAACTGGAGGAGCATTTCCATCCGCCCAGAACCTTGCGTTGCTTTGCCCAGCGTCCACACAGCTTGCATGCGCTGCTGGCCAATGCCGTGGCCAGCCGCCCGCAGGCTGAAGCCTTGGTCTGCGAAGACACCCGCCTGACGTATGCGCAACTGAACCAACGGGTCGGCCAACTGGCGGCGGGTTGGAAACGTTTGGGTATTCAAGCCGGGGACCGGATCGCGCTGTTGTTGGGTAACCGTGTGGAGTTTGTGGTGTGTCTGCTTGCAGCCACGCGGCTCGGCGCGATCACGGTGCCAATGAGCATTCGGGAACAAACCCCTGGCTTGCAATACATGCTGGAACACTGTGCTGCGGTCATGCTGGTGCATGAAGCCGCGCTGACTGAGGTGTTGCCAGCGTCTGGCGAATTGCCCAACTTGCGCTGGCGTGTGTCCATCGAAGACTCCCATGGCTCATTGCCGTGGGAAACGATGTTTCTGTCTGATCCGCTGGAGGATGTTGCCGCTGTGCATGAAGATGACACCGCCGTCATTCTGTACACCTCGGGCACCACCGGCCGACCTAAAGGTGCCATGCTCAGCCATTTGGGCATGGTCCACTCCTGCATGCATTTTCAAGCGGGCATGGGCTTGGGGCCAAACGATGTCAGCATTGCT
>JALRAA010000012.1:2073-12353 GCA_023262645.1 Burkholderiaceae bacterium | reverse complement strand
ATATGCTTCATTTATGCTGTGAACAAATGCTCAAGAATTACGATATTAGAAGCGGAATATTTGATGAAATACTTTCTAGAATTCGCCAAACTGGTGATCATGCCGGTGTTCAAAGCCCCGCTGTTTTTGCAGCTGGCGCAACGCGAACACATGACGCACAGTCTGATGGTGCCGGCCATGTACAACCTGTGTTTGTTGCAACCTGATTTCCCCACCATCGACTTGCGCCACTGGCGCGTGGGCGCGTATGGCGGCGCGCCGATGCCCGTGGCCAGCATCGAGGCGCTGGCACAAACGCAGCCGCAACTGGTGCTGATGAATTGCTATGGCGCGACCGAAACCACGTCGCCCGCCACCCTCATGCCGCCCGGCATGACACCGTTGCACAACGACACCGTCGGACAAGCCGTGGTCTGCGGTGACATCCAAGTGATGGATGACGATGGCCAAGCCTTACCTGCAGGCAGCATGGGTGAAATCTGGATCAAAGGGCCGATGGTGGTGGCGGGTTATTGGAACAACCCCGAGGCCACCGCCCAAGAATTTGTGGACGGCTTTTGGAAGTCGGGTGACATGGGCAGCATCGATGACCATGGCTATGTGCGCATTTTGGACCGCAAAAAAGACATGCTCAACCGTGGCGGTTACAAGATTTATTGCATCGAAGTCGAAAACACCTTGTACCAACATCCTGCCGTCGTGGAATGCGCCATCGTGGCCAAGCCCTGTTCAGTATTGGGCGAGCGGGTACATGCTTTTGTAAGCGTGCGAGAAGCGGTTGATGCACAAACATTGACAGACTTTTGCAGCAGCCGTTTATCGCGTGAAAAAGTGCCAGAAAGTTACACCATCGTCACCGATGCATTGCCACGCAATGCCAATGGCAAGCTGATGAAACGCCACATGCGCGAACAACTGTTGCAGTCACTCAGCGCGACTTGAACACTGTCAAAGGTGGATTTGTTGGGCGAGGTTCAGGTACTCGGCCACGGGCACTTCTTCGGCGCGGCGCTGGACATCGAACATCCCGTCAAAACCCTGGGTTTCTAACCAGCGGCCCAAGGTGTGGCGCAGCAATTTGCGGCGTTGGCTGAAGGCCACCTGAACCAATTCGCTGAGCAAGCGCTGGTTGACGGTTGCGGCTTGCGCCAGCGGCAGCATGCGCACAATGGCGCTGTCAACCCGCGGTGGCGGATCAAAGGCTTGCGGGCCCACATGCAGCAACATCTCCATCTCATAACGCCATTGCAACATGACACTCAAACGCCCGTAATGCGATGTGCTGGGTGCAGCCACCATGCGCTCCACCACTTCCTTTTGCAGCATGAAATGCTGGTCTATCACCACCGCCACATGGTCGAGCAAGTGAAACAAAATTGGGGTAGAAATGTTGTAGGGCAAATTGCCCACTATGCGCAAACGCGGCACTTGCAAGCTCGAGGCCAATGCCGTGAAATCGACTTTCAACACATCCGATTCGATGACATGGAGTTGGGGATGTAGGCGTAAACGACGGGCCAGATCGCGGTCGAGTTCAATCACATGCAAATGTCCCAGCCGTTCAGCCAGCGGCTGTGTCATGGCGGCCAAGCCGGGGCCGATTTCCACCATGGCATCGCCCGGTCGCGGGCCAATGCACTGCACAATGTCCTCGATGACCGCAGCGTCGGTGAGAAAGTGTTGGCCAAAGCGTTTGCGCGCTTGGTGTGGTGTCATCGGTTTAGGCGATCACTGGGGTGGTTCACGGTATTCCACAAAAGCGCGGCCACGGATTTCACGTTCCCAGTTTTTCAAGGTCTCATCAAACTTTCGCTCGCGCAAAATATTGCGCGCCATGTCTTGTTTGTCTCGGGTGGTCAACGGCTCTTCGCGGCGCTCTAAAACCTGTACCAAATGCACGCCGAACCGCGACACCAACGGGTCACTGATTTCTCCGGGCTGCAACATATCCATGACCTTTTCGAACTCAGGCACCATGGTGCCTGGGTTGGCCCAACCCAAATCGCCGCCTTGTGTGGCGCTCGCGTCTTGGGAATGTTGTTTGGCCAGTTCTTCAAACTTGGCGGCTCCGGTTTCAATTTGTTTTCTGTAACCCGCCAATTGCGCCCGGGCAGCGTCTTGACTGAGTTGGTTGCCCGGTCTGAGCAAAATATGTCTGGCGCGGGTTTGTGTCAGGGTGGAAGGCAATGCGTCAGGAGATTTGCGCTCCAACAATTTCAACACGTGAAAGCCCGCGCCCGAACGTATCGGCCCTGCCAGTCCGCCCACTGGCAACGACATGACAGCATCGACAAACAAAGAGGGGTAGCGGTCGGGACTGCGCAAGCCCAGTTGGCCACCGTTGGCGCGATCCGGTGCTTGAGAAAACTTGGCGGCAAGTTTGCCAAAGTCTTCACCCGATTTGGCGGTGCGCAATACCTCTTCGGCTTTGCTCAAGGCTTGGGTCAATTCGTCGGGCTGGGCTTTGTCAGAGACGGCGATCAAAATATGGGCAATGTGAATGTCTGCCTTGCTGCTGTCTGCTTCTTTGCTGTTCTCTTGCAAAAAGGCCTCGACCTCATGGTCTTGGATTTTGATTCGGCTGGCAACTTCCCTTTCACGCACCCGTTGCAGCAACATTTGGCGTTTGATTTGGGTGCGGTAACGCTCCCATGTGATGCCTTGTGCGTTCAAGCGCTGCTGCATTTCTTGCACTGTGATTTGGTTGCGTTTGGCGGTACCTTCAATCGCTTGTTGCAACTCTTCAGCAGAGACTTGCAAATTGCTTTGTCGGGCCACTTGCAATTGCGCTGATTCGTTGATGAGGTTTTCCAGCGCTTCTCGCAACAAATTTTCGCGGCCCAATTTGTTGGCCGCAGGATCGACCATGGCGGCCAAGTTGTTGACCTCTTGGTTGGTGATGGGTTCGTTGTCAACCACCGCCACGATGAAATCGAGCGGGCGCAAATCTGCATCTAGCGGGTCGGTTGCCGACACAGATGGCGACATCTTCAAATTCAATCGTTCTGCCCCTGGCTTGGGCACGGTGGGTTTGAGCGCCTGCGCCAATGCCCATCCGCACACGGTGAGAGAAAGCGCCAAGACGGCGGCGAGCTTGGCGGTTTGCAAGGAGATACGCATGTGGTCAGTCATATTGGGCAAAGGGGCTGGGTGCGAACCTGAACGGTTCGCGAAGATTTTGGTAGCGGGAAATATTCTCTTTGGCGGCGTTCATGTTGCCAAAACCCAATCGTGAAAAGTCATTGAACTCCAATTGAAACATCAAGCTGGTGGTGGCGGAGGTCAGGGTCAATTGGGTGCGTTGCAATGCAAAACGACTGACCCAACAACCACCATCGTATTCCACGCCCAACATGGATTCAACCAATCGCTTTTCAAGCAAACTGTAATTGAATCGGCCAATGCTGTAGAGGCGGCCTTCGCCCAAACCCTGCCCTTGTTGGCGGTCCAAACCCAAATCACGCCACAGGTCGTTGAGCGGCCATTGCCAACTGACGTCCATCACCTCCGACGATTCTCGTTGGTAGCGGTAAGCGGTATTGATCACGCGGTAACCGCTGGGGTTGTAGCGCGCCCCCACCGATTTTCGTTCCATGCGTTGGTATTCATCACTGTAATCGAGCAACGTGTCCAAAGAAAGTCGGGGGGTGATATTCAAACTCGCGCCCACCAAAATATCACTGTTGCCACTTTGCAGCGATTGGGTGGTGGGCGTGAGTTGCACATTCTGGTCGCTCAAACGGTAACGCTGTGCAATGCCAAACCGTGCGCCTTCTGCGCCTGTGTCGGGGTTGATGAACCGAGAAGTGGCGCCCAAGGTCAGGGTGTGCGAATCGGAAATCCGGTCTTGGCCTGAAAACGTGTTTTCGGTGAAGACAGATGCAAAGTTGTAATCATTGGGGCCGGAATCGAAATTGGGCAAATCACTTTGGTTGCGGTAAGCGGTCTTCACATAAAACACCCTTGGCTCCAAGGTCTGACTCCAGTTCAAGCCCAACACCGACACCGGTCGCTCCAACACTGCGCCGGTGTCCAGACTGTAAGAAGGCACCACTACGCTGGCCGAATTGCTGCCGCGCGTGTTTTGGTTGTACGTGCCGTAATAGGCTTCGTCGTATTGGTATTGCCTGGCGTTTAACAACACTTTGGGCGTGATGTATCCGTAAGAAGTGATGAACGGACGACTTAACTGGTTGTTGACGACCAGCCGGGATCCATTGGGTTGGTAACAGTAAGGACTGGTTTTGTATGCTGAAAACGCGCAATAAAAATCTCGGTCCACCGTGAAATGGGTGAGTTCACTGTTCACTGTCCAGTCAAATCCACCCCAGTCTTGGCGCAAGTAATTGACATTGATTTGGGGCAAGCGATCGTATGAAGGCGCGATGGCTGTGGTGGCATCGGTTCCTTGCAGTGTTTGCCATTTAGAAATGGCCACGTTGGTGGTCACTCTGCCGCTGGCCCAACCCACACTCGCCGTATTGGTCAATGAGCGTTGTACCAGCGGATCTGCGGTGTTGGTGGTGAAGTCTTTCCAATAATTGTTGTCACTCACCCGATTGACATTGAGGTTAAAGACCACCGGACGGGTGGCGTCTGGAATGCCGGTGTGCTGGTAACTCAAACCCCAACGGCTGGAGCCGCGCAAACTGTCTTCGGGCATGAGGTCAAACCTGGCAATGCCTTTGAACGGTAATTGCGGCTCTTTGCGCTCTAAGTATCTGAACTCGTTGCTGAACAACACACCGCGCTGCGTCATGGGCGTGGTGGTGACGGTCATGTCGCGGTTGGGCGCAATGTTCCAGTAGTACGGCAAACTCATTTCTACGCCGCCCAAATTGTTCACAGCGAAGGTCGGTGGCAAGAAGCCAGATTGGCGATCGTTGTTCAATGGAAAACTCAAACTCGGCGCATAAAAAATAGGAACGCCTTGAAACACCAAACTGCCATGGGTCGCAACGCCTTGGTTGGTGTCTTGGTCAAAACTGATTTGTTCGGCTTTCATGAACCAATCGGGCATCCAGTCCGGGCCCGGTTTGCGTTTGCAGGTCGTGAAACGCGCCTGGGAGGCAACGGCTTTTTTGTCGTTGACAAATTGAAGCTTGCTGCCACTGCCTTCGCCGTTGCCTCGTAAAAAGAAAAACACCGGGTCCAGCAAATAACCATCCATGGCATCGAGTTGCATGTCCAGCATGCTGCCCATGTAACGGTTACCCGCGCGGTTGATATACACATTGCCAGAGGCTTTTGCTTGGTCGTTCGGCTGGTAATAGTCGATGCGGTCAGCACGAATCAACAGGCTGCCGCGTCGAATTTCTACCCCGCCTTGAAGCTGCACATCCAAATCACTGCGCCCGTCAATGCTGTCTGCACGGATATAGGTCAATGATTTGCGTTGCGCCGAGCCACCGGAACTGCTGTTCAATACATTGCTGGGCTTGAGAGACAAACCGGGGAAATCGGTGGACGGTGTATCGCCGGTTGTCACAAGGCTGTCGTTGTCTTGGCTTTCTAAAACATCGTCAGATTGCAGCACAGGCATTGCGTTTTGTGCATAAACCATGCCCCCTGAGAGCCCGCTGGCAAACACGCACAAGACCAACCTCGATATCGAACGATACAGGCACATAGGGGAAATAAACGCAAGAACGGGCGCAGTTTGTAGAATTTGGATTATCCATGAGCACACACTTACCCCCATCCAGCGCTGCAACGGCAGTATCAGCAGCAGTCCATGCGTTGGGTTGGCAAGACCCGCAACGTGAAATAGCCTTTGAGGGTTGGTTGAAATCCTTGGCCGATTCCCACGGATTGGTGACCGACAGTGTGGTGATTGCCAGTGCTGACGCCAGCTTCCGCCGTTATTTTCGTGCCCAGATGTCTGGTGGCAGTTGCATTCTGATGGATGCACCGCCCGACAAAGAGAACAATCCCGCCTTTGTGCAGATCGCCCAGTTGTTTGGACAAGCAGGTTTGCGGGTGCCAAAGGTGTTGCATTGGGATGAACCACATGGTTTCATGTTGCTTGACGACCTCGGCACACACACCATGATGCACGTGCTCGCGGATGCTGACACACCGTTGCGCGCGTCGTTGTTCAACCAAGCCACCGATGCTCTTGTGTTGTTACAACAGGCCTCTCGCCCTGAACTGCTCCCGCTCTACAACGAAGCTTTGTTGCGCCGTGAACTCATGTTGTTTCCTGAATGGTATGTGGCGCAACACAAACAAATCGATTTGAACACCGACCAATGGAACACACTTCACCAAGCATTTGACAAAGTGATTGCGCACAATTTGGCGGCCCCCCAAGTGTTTGTTCATCGCGATTTCATGCCGCGCAATTTGATGGTCAGCCATTCTGCTGCGCTGGGTGTCTTGGATTTCCAAGACGCGGTGTATGGGCCGATCACCTATGACATCGCCAGCTTGATGCGTGACGCGTTCATCAGCTGGGACGAAGATTTCTGTTTAGATGTCACCGTGCGTTATTGGGAAAAAGCACGGCGACTGGGCCTGCTGGATTTCGAAGATTGGCACCAAGACTTTGGCGCTTTTTACAGAGCCGTTGAATGGATGGGTTTGCAGCGCCATCTCAAAGTGGCTGGCATTTTTGCGCGCTTGACGCTGCGTGACCACAAACCCAAATATTTGGCCGATACGCCGAGGTTCATCGCTTATTTGAGAGCCACGGCCTGCCGCTACCGTGAATTATTTCCGCTCTTGCGCTTGATCGACCAGATCGAAAACACCTCGTCGCCGGTAGGTTTTTCTTTCGGGCGGCTATGAGCGCCCACACGCGTGTGTTTGTGCGCGGCGCATTGCCGGTTGGCAGCATGCTGTCATTGGACGAAGAGGCTGTGCGGCATGTACAAGTGTTGCGATTGCAACCGGGCATGTGGTTGGAGCTGTTCAACGGCGAAGGCGGCGCTTACCAAGCGCAGGTGCTGCAAATGGGTCGGCAATCGGTGGATGTCCAAATCGCGTCTTTTGCGCCTGACTCGACAGAGGCCAACCGTCACACGCACTTGGTGATGGGCATGCCTGCGAACGAGCGCATGGATTGGCTGGTTGAGAAAGCCACCGAGCTTGGCGTGTCACGCATCACGCCGCTGATGACGCAACGCACGGTTTTGAAACTGGCCGGTGATCGGGCGCTCAAACGCCAACAACATTGGCAAGGTATTGCACAGTCGGCCTGTGCGCAATCGGGCAGAAACCGCGTTCCTTTCATTGATGCGCCGATGGCCTGGGCGGCATGGTGGTCGCAGCGGCAACCCGACACGGCCGTTCAGCCGCTTGTGCTGTCGTTGCAATCGGTTGCACGCCCCTGGCAAGAAGTGGCACGCACTGGCGATTTGTGCATTTTGAGTGGGCCCGAGGGTGGTTTGACCGATGAGGAAGAGGCCATGGCGGTTGCGCAAGGTTTTATGCGAGTGTCTCTCGGGCCGCATACCTTGCGGGCGGAAACCGCGCCGTTGGTGGTGTTGTCTCAGTTGCTTTGCTTTGCGGCATAGCGGGCGTCTAGCCAGCCAATCAGTTTTTGCAGCACCACGTGTTTTTCCGGGTCATTGAAGATCTCGTGGTACATGACGTTGAAACAATGGGATTGCAAGAAGTCTGCCGGTGCTCGCTGAGAAAATTCAGCACTGCCCTGCGGGTTGACCAATTTATCCTGACCGGCATACATGAGCAATGATGGCACATGCCATGCCTCGGCTTGTTGCACCGCTTGAATACCTTCTTGCACGATCCACGCCGCCAACGACGCCGAAATAAACCGGTGCACCAAACGGTCGTGTTTGTAATCGCGAACCACTTGTGCGTCTCGCGCCAATCCTTCGAGTTTCAAACCATTGTCCACACACAGGTGTGGCAACCATTGCGGCAAGGTCGCCAACAACAATTTTTGCAACGGGTTGGTGAACGCCGCCAACGCCGGTGAGCTCATGACCACGGCATCGGCCAACGCAGGATGGGCGGCTGCAGCTCGTTGCACCACCAGGCCACCCATGCTGTGTCCCAAGAGCACCAGCGGCAGTGCCGGGTGCTCGGAAGTGATGTCGCTGACCATGCGCTGTAAATGCTCCACCAATTGATACGGGGTATCGATATCGCCGCGTTTACCGCTGGACAAACCGTGTCCGACATGGTCATAGCCCACCACGGCATAGCCCGCTTGTTGCAAAGCAAAAGCCACATGCTGGTAGCGCCCCATGTGTTCTCCTAAGCCGTGCACCAACAGCACGATCGCTTTGACAGGCCCTTCTGGCAATGGCCAGTTGTAGCGCGCCAAGGTGTGATGGTCTATGGCGGTGTGCGCGACCTCATGGTGAAAACTGTGCTGTGCTGCAATCTTGCTCATACGGTAGATGGTTGTCCTGCTGTGAGTTGAAACACGGCAGTGGTTGCTCTGAGATTGGGCCACCATCGTACGGTGTTTTGGTCTTGCAAGCCAAACGCTTGCAGCTTGGTCAATTGCAATTCATCCACCATGGCGTCAAAGTCGGCAAACGTGCCCACACGAATGTTCGGTGTGTCGTACCACTGGTAGGGCAGCTTCTTGGTAACCGGCATGCGTCCGGTCAACACGCTGAGACGGTTGAACCAATGCGCGAAATTGGGAAAAGTGACGATGCCCATGCGACCCACGCGCAATGTTTCAAGCAACATGGTTTGGGCATTGCGCAAGTGCTGCAAGGTGTCGATTTGCAGCACCACGTCAAAGCTGTGGTCGGCAAACATGCTCAAGCCTTGGTCAAGGTTGAGTTGAATCACATTCACACCGCGTGCGACACACGCGGCGACGTTTGCATCATCGATTTCCACGCCATAGCCCGTGCAGCCATGGTGTTGTTGCAAATGGCTCAGCAAGGCGCCGTCGCCGCATCCCAGGTCCAACACACGGCTGCCGGGCGGCACCATGGCCGCCACCGTGTCAATCATCCAGTGGTTGCTCATGCGGTCTCCCTGGTTTGAATGCGTTCAAAATAGGAACGCACCACTTTGAGGTAGCGCGGGTCGTCCAGTAAAAATGCATCGTGTCCGTGCGGCGCGTCTATTTCTGCATAGCTGACATCGCGTTGGTTGGCCACCAAGGCTTGCACCATTTCTCTGCTGCGCGCAGGCGCAAAACGCCAGTCTGTGGTGAAACTCACCAGCAAAAATTTGGCACGGGCAATCGCCAATGCTTTGGTCAAGTCACCGCCGTGTGCGCAGGCAGGGTCAAAGTAATCGAGCGCGCGAGTGATCAGTAAATAGGTGTTAGCGTCAAAGTACTCGCTGAACTTGTCGCCTTGGTAGCGCAAATAACTTTCGATCTGAAACTCGATTTCTTGCGTGCTGTACTTGAACACATCGCCTGACTGCAAGGCGCGCCCAAATTTGGTATTCATCACATCATCACTCAAATAGGTGATGTGTCCGAGCATGCGGGCGATGCGCAGCCCTCTTTTCGGCACGACACCGTGCGCATAAAAATGGCCGCCATGGAAATCCGGATCGGTGGTGATGGCACGCCGAGCGACTTCGTTGAACGCGATGTTTTCTGCGTTCAAATTGGGGGCGCTGGCGATCACCACCGCATGCTGCAACCGATCGGGGTATTGCAAGCTCCAACTCAAGGCCTGCATACCGCCCAAACTGCCACCCATGACAGCGGCCAACCGCTGTATTCCCAGGGCGTCGAGCAAACGCGCTTGCGCATTCACCCAATCCTCAACCGTGACCACCGGAAAATCCGCGCCATACACCTGCTGGGTTTCAGGGTTGATATGCATGGGGCCAGTAGAGCCAAAGCATGACCCTGGGTTGTTGACACCAATCACAAAAAACCGGTTTGTGTCGACCGGCTTGCCCGGCCCAATCATGTTGTCCCACCAGCCCGTGCTTTTTTCTTGGCCCTCGTAGTAGCCCGCAACATGGTGCGACGCGTTCAACGCGTGGCATATCAGCACAGCGTTGTCGCGCTTGGCATTCAACTGGCCATAGGTTTCGAATTGCAATTGGTACGCACTCAATACCCCGCCACCCTTGAGAGACAAGGGCTGGTCAAAGTGCATGGTCTGTGGTGTGGCTGCGAATGTCATGTCAATTTCAATCTTGCTAAAACGCAAGCTTTTGGCATGACGTGTTTAGCTGAATTTATTAAAGCGCCCGCAAGCGGTGGCAAATCGGCGCTGTCGTTCAGTATATCTAAGTGGATTTTCTCTACAGCGCTTTTTTTATTGACCATGGCTCGATGCCCGTTGATTCGCCTTCCTGTTTGGTGCGTTTTTTGC
>JALRAA010000012.1:0-2063 GCA_023262645.1 Burkholderiaceae bacterium | reverse complement strand
TAATTTTGGTGCATTTCTTTTTTCACCCCTTTTACGCACTCTTTTAGACCATTTTTCCCCAGGAGCACCCATGGATGCACTCAAACAGGGCGCAGATGCCTTGTTCATATTGCTTGGCGCCATCATGGTTTTGGCCATGCATGCCGGATTTGCATTTTTAGAACTCGGCACGGTTCGGCAAAAAAACCAGGTCAACGCCTTGGTGAAAATCTTGGTCGACTTCAGCATTTCGACCGTCGTGTATTTTTTGGTCGGCTATGCGGTGGCTTACGGCACAGGATTTTTTGTGAACGCCTCTGTCTTGGCCGAACGCAACGGCTACGACCTGGTCAAGTTTTTCTTTTTGCTCACGTTTGCGGCGGCCATTCCTGCGATCGTGTCTGGCGGCATTGCAGAACGTGCGCGCTTTTACCCTCAACTGCTTGCAACTGCGGTTATCGTCGGCTTAATTTATCCCTTCTTTGAAGGTATCGCTTGGAACCGGCATTTTGGGTTGCAAGACAGCTTGCTGGCTTTGACCGGCGCTGAATTCCACGACTTTGCCGGTTCGGTGGTGGTACATGCCGTCGGCGGTTGGATTGCCTTGCCGGCTGTCATTTTGTTGGGTGCGCGCAGCAACCGTTACCGCAAAGACGGCGCCATCTCGGCGCACCCGCCCTCGAGCATTCCCTTCTTGGCCTTGGGTGCCTGGGTGTTGTGCGTGGGCTGGTTTGGTTTCAATGTCATGAGCGCTCAAACGCTGGATAAATTGTCGGGCCTGGTCGCGGTCAACAGCTTGATGGCCATGGTCGGTGGCACATTGACCGCGCTGTGGGTGGGTAAAAATGACCCGGGCTTTGTCCATAACGGGCCACTGGCCGGACTGGTGGCTGTCTGCGCGGGCTCGGATGTGATGCACCCAATGGGCGCGCTGGTGGTTGGCGCCATCGCGGGTGCGTTGTTTGTTTACATGTTCACATTGACGCAAAACCGCTGGAAGATTGACGATGTATTGGGTGTCTGGCCTTTGCACGGTTTGTGCGGTACTTGGGGCGGCTTGGCCGCGGGCATTTTTGGCCAAACCGCACTGGGCGGCATGGGCGGCGTCAGTTTCACGGCGCAAGCCCTTGGAACGCTGGTGGGTGTTGTATGGGCGGTGCTGTCCTCGGTGGTTTTGTATGGCGCCATCAAACAGTTTGTGGGCTTGCGGTTGAGCCAAGAGGAAGAATTTGAAGGCGCCGATTTGAGTATCCACAAAATCAGTTCCAGCCCCGACAGGGAATCAAGTTGGTGATTTGTGTCGTTTTTTAGGGTTTTCACGCATTTACCGGGCTGAAATACTTGGGCTTTTCATCCCATTCTGTTTCATAATGGTTCGCACTGGTGTCGCCACATGGTGGGCATGCAGTGTGCGGGTGATCGGTTAGTTTCGCTTCTTGGCTTTCGTGGACAGGTGCAATCGGGACTCCATCGCTTTTTTATTCGTTTTTATGGAGTCCCTGAATGGGCAACAAACTGTACGTGGGCAATCTGCCTTATTCCGTTCGTGATGGCGATCTGGAACAATCTTTTGGTCAATTTGGTACCGTCACAAGCGCCAAGGTCATGATGGAACGCGACACTGGTCGCTCCAAAGGCTTCGGCTTTGTGGAGATGGCATCTGATGCGGAAGCGCAGGCAGCCATCAGCGGCATGAATGGCCAGCCTCTCGGCGGTCGCAGCCTGGTCGTCAACGAAGCCCGTCCCATGGAGCCGCGCCCACCTCGCAGTGGTGGCGGTGGTTACGGCGGCGGCGGCGGTGGCTACGGTGGTGGTCGCCGTGAAGGTGGTGGCGGCTACGGCGGTGGTGGCGGTGGTCGTCGTGATGGCGGCGGCGGTCGCAACGAATACTGATCTGCGCTCACACACAAAAGGCCCTGCGGGGCCTTTTTTCATGGGGACGGCGTTGGCACCATTCTGACCTTGACGCGCCCCTTGAGTTGCAGCACCTGGTTGACATTGTCGGCTCGCAAACTGTCTGCCAAAAAACTGTCTTGTCCGCGAATGATGCTGACTGGCAAATGGGTGACCACCGTGTCGGTCTC
>JALRAA010000129.1 GCA_023262645.1 Burkholderiaceae bacterium | reverse complement strand
GGCGCTGATGCAGTGGCTTGGCGGGTTCATGCACATTTTGTGGGAATGATGGTGGGCGGTCTGTCGTCGTTGATGTTGCAAGCCCTGCACCCAAGAGCCCTTGCCGCGGTTTGGGACCATTCCAACTTCAGACACAACCTCAAAGGCCGCTTGGGACGCACCGCTTATTTCGTCGCCGTCACCACATATGGTGCAACAGCCGACGCATTGGCTGCGATTGAGCGCGTGAACAAAATACACGCGCAAGTCAAAGGTCTGATGCCCGATGGCAACCCCTATGTTGCCAACGAACCCGAGTTATTGCGCTGGGTGCATTTGGGCGAAGTCACCAGTTTTTTAAACGGTTATCAATGGTTGTCCACCCAACCCTTGAACGGCGCAGAGGCCAACACCTACACCCTGGAAATGGCATCCATCGGACAGCGCTTAGGGGCAGACCCACTACCCACCGATGCGACCAGCAGCCATGAAGCCTTGAAACAGTTCCTGCCGCAATTGAAATTCGACGCCAGAACCCAAGAAATTTTGCATGTGATCGAAAGCTATCCCGTCGACCTGTGGGATATGCCGTTCATGAAATTGGTGATACAGGCCAGCTTTCACATATTGCCCGATTGGGCGCTTGCCATGCTGGGCAAACCTTTGGCCAGCGACTGGGAAAAACACTTTGTGCGTCAAGCGCTGCGCATTGCCAGCGCGCCTGTTCAAGCGGCTTTGGATATAGATGGCGTGGCAGCCCACGCCAAAAGGCGCGCACTTGCCAAACAATTTAACTGAGCGGCGGCGAACACTGTTGAGTTGTTAGCCATAGCCCCATCAGGCCGACTGCGTCCAAACCTGCTGACAAGTTGGGCATTTGATTTCCATGCGCTTGTAAACATCTATGCGGCACTTTTGTCCACACGACGGGCAACTGACAATGGCTTTACCGTTGCCTATACGCGGTCTTTCTAATTCCTGGTCCGTGAGTGAAATGGGCACTCGCAAGTCGTACATTTGACTGGCCTTGAAGCTGACTTGGTAGCCCGGTCTGGGCAAATCCACCCGGGCGAAATCTCCAACATTTACCCTGAGCGGATAAAGTTTGTCACCGATATGGTTTTCTGCTGCATACCAACGCCTTGAATTGGGTGGTTTGAGCAATTGCAACAGGGTGGGATCTTCTGACACATTGCTGGACTCGTCCACCAAAAATCGGATGGCATCTAACTGCTGTCTCACCTCGTGCTCCGAAGCACTTTTGTGGGTGTAGTAGTAGTAACCGAAATACACACATGCCTTCAAATCATTGCCAAACGAATACCATTTCAAAACCAACACGCGCAATGCATCGATGAATTTGGCGAGATCGGCATTCACACCAATGACCCGGTCATTGACCATGGCGACCATCAGCAAATTGAGAGAACTGGTCAAGCCCGTGCTTTGCCGTATACCTTGGGGTTGATTGAACATATTCTTTTGTTCAATGCTGTGGTGGGCCACAGCCAGAGCGCGAAAGTATTCGGGCAAAGCTGTACTCACATTGGGTAAGAGCTTCAAGAAAGCATCTTTATCGCGGGTTGTCGATCGATACTTTTCAAACGGGTATTCCATGTGGTTTGCCTAACTTGCGTTTAGTTTTTCAATGATCAAGTTTTTCAATTCAGTGAAGCTGTACCTGATTTCTTTGCCATTGAGTTTGTGCACATAGTGATTGGTCCAGCCGTGTTGAATGGTCAAAGGGTTGCCAAACAACTCCTCGTACAAGTGCATCATTTGGAATTCGTCGATCTTGTTGTTCGCCAAATGAGAAAGCATGGTGTCATGCTGATTGGACGGCTTGGCAGTTGGAGCTTCTTTGGTAGGTGCAGGCTGCGGTGTTGGCTCTGGGGTTTTCGGCTGTTTGTCAGTGAATTTTTTCCAAGCCGCGTCAAATTCTTTGCGTTTTCGTGCGGTACCGAGCATGGCGTGGGCTTCGTTGAGCTCCGCCATGATTTCTGTATAAAGCAATTTTTTATCAGGATGCCGGTCGGGATGGTATTTTTGTGCCAACGCTTTGTAAGCGGCTTTGATCACCTCGTTTTCAGCGGTATGCAGCAATCCCAGTACTTGGTATAAATCTTTCATAGGTTAACCAGCGAGAGCATGGAAACTGAGTGATTTGACATGGGCTTTTTCAAAATAAGCCTTCCAAAAATCCAACAGCATGGGGTTCAACGTGCGGGGACTGCTGTTGACCAAATGCACTTCTACATTCACTTGTGAAAAATCCACAAACAATTTACTGGCCGCATAACTGCTTGCATAGGTTTCAAAGGGAACAGGCTTGCCATACATGGTCAAAGATTTGCTGTTTTGCAGCATGTCTGACAGCACATACAAACGCACTTCGCCCTTGATTTTTTGTTTTTGGATGGAATTGAGGTTGACCAACTGCAGCATTTCCAAAATAGGCGATTCCTTGGCAGACGGTACATTCATCATGCCCTCGGTGACAGACAACATGGGTTCAATAAAGTGCTTGATGTATTGCTGCTTGAGTGCTTTGAGGTTT
Organism: Burkholderiaceae bacterium; assembly: GCA_023262645.1. Classification (GTDB taxonomy): domain Bacteria; phylum Pseudomonadota; class Gammaproteobacteria; order Burkholderiales; family Burkholderiaceae_C; genus Limnohabitans. The sequence goes on along the minus strand of JALRAA010000129.1, from coordinate 2,852 downwards.
GCGGTTAATTCGCTTTTCTCTTGGCCGTCACCCGGGTTGCACAGCTCAAAAAGAGGTTTGGTATTTGCTTGGAAATCATCTCCCAGCACATACACAGACAACAGTTGACCGGAGGGCGTGGTGTCGACCAAGTTTTTAATGAAGATATCTAAGGAAGTCTTTTGTGCCAAATTGAATGGGTCGGTTCGGTCTATCAACACCACACGCTGACCGATGGGGCCTTCTGCGGGGCACAGGGTGACCGGATCCAAGCCAGGTTTGCGTTGCAGGTTCCACCACACCGCTGAGGCAATTCCCGCCACTACCAATGAAAAAAAGAACAGACTGAAAAGTATGTTGTTTCTTGTTTTGCGCTTTTGTGATTTGGTTTGACGTGCCATGGCAAAAATACGCTCAGTGGTATTTCAAATGATTCAACCGAGAAATCGATTGTTCATACAAGGCATAAACCTTTTCACGCTGCGCATTCACATTGCTTTCATAAGTTTTGATGTCTTGCTCTAAGGCTTCGAGCAAGGCATTTTCTTTGGCATTGTCCAAGCGCGGCATGGTCACAGGGTTTAACGCGGGCAAGCTGTCGAAATAACTGGGGCGCAAACCATCCTCGCGGGCAATCTCGTTTTCGATGCGAAATTTACGAATCACCGCGTAGAGCACCACTTCAGTCTGGCTGACCTTGTCGGAACATTCACGCAACAGTGCTTCCTTTTCCAACACCAATTGTTTCAATTTGGCAGAAAGATCATGCAAAGTTTTGAAACCTTGGTTGATCAGGTCAAGTTTTTCTTGCTTTAAATCTTCGAGCTCTTCTTTGACTTCTTCGAATTCCGTATCGAACTCATCGCGCGTGTGGTGACAGCGCCTGACCATGGCGCCGTAACCCGGATACATATCGTCGATGGTCAATCCATCAAACAGCGCAGCGATAGCAAACCCCAAGGAGATCGCCACCAAAAACCAAGAGACCAAATCGTTCAACCCAAAGATATGCGTTTGCATGGCCTCCCAAGCTTGCTGTGTGGGGTTGGCGGCGCCTGACATCAGTTGCTCTCGGATATGGCCAATCGACATTGCCACCAACAACATGAAGCAAGCCGAAAACAACACGGACAACCCGCCAAACAATTTACCCGCGACGGGTTTGCTGACAACCCATGGCACCGCAAATCTGCCCAAGAAAAAACAACCCAAAACATTGATGCCGGCGAGTAATGCGGCATACACAAAACCACCTATCAAGCCAGAGCTCAAGCCTTCGGCAAAAAAATTGGCGTTCAACACGCCTTCAATGCCCACCAAAAACACCAACACCGAATAACGCAACATCAAACCAGATGAAGACGGGTAATTGGCCTCTCGCTCTAAACCATTTTTCTTTTTGAACACTTCCAATTCTTTGAACCTGACCATGGCGTTGTAAGCCAATTTTTTCAGCCAATCGCCCTGTTCATCCATGAGTTTGCGGGTTTGCCGTTCAAACTCCGCGTTCAATGCATCCGATTGCAAGGCTTTGTAAGTGAGCTCTATACCCACGACTTTGGCGTGTATATCTTCGGATTGACGGGCGTAAAAGCGTTGCACCTCTTCGCGCATCAAATTCAAATGCTCGACAACTTCAGATTCTTTTTGGGTCGGCTTTTTTTCGTGAAAGGACGGCAACCCCAGAGCGGCCAACCGCTTGGCTTCTTTGACAATTTGAAACTTGTCAATGATGGAATCGATTTCCAACGACAAGTTCTCCGGTCGCGAAGTTTGCTTGGAAAAAATGCTTCTGAACCACGCCATGACCCGCATGCCATTAACCCCAACTCATACATGTCAGTGTGAAAACTCGAATAAGACCCAAGGCCTGATTCATCGGACGTTCAATATTTATTCTTTTTCATTCTACTGATTTTGAATTTTTATTCGTTCCAAAATTCAATTCAAAAGTACACATGACGCACACCGCAGGCCGCACTATAGGGGTGCTTTACAACACATTTTGGTGCATCGGCAAACGAAAAGGCCCAGAAGTCAGGCACAAAGCTTCAGGAAAGTCCGGCATGAAGCATGCTAATAGCCTTGACACACAAGTCAAAACTGGATGGCAATGGGCAATCACATATTCAACGAAATGAGCGATGAAAGTGGCTTTGCCAGACCGCATTACGAAACTTTCGACCATTGGTTGAAGGGCATTTCACGCGAGACCGTACAAGTCAAACAAACCGAAGCTGATTTGATTTTCAGGCGCACCGGCATCACGTTTTCTTTAAACGGGGACGAAGACGGCACTGAACGATTGATACCCTCTGACCTCATACCGCGCATCATCCATGGCAAAGAGTGGGCCCATCTTGAAAAAGGATTGGTGCAAAGAGTCAAAGCCATCAATATGTTTTTGCATGATGTCTACCACCAACAAAACATTCTCAAAGCAGGACTGATTCCCACAGAGCAAGTGCTGGCCAATGCGCAGTTCATGCCCATGATGCTGGGCTTGGATTTGCCGCATCAAATTTATGCGCACATTGCAGGTGTCGATATTGTTCGCCACTCAGATGGTGATTTTTATGTGCTCGAAGACAACTTGCGGGTGCCTTCAGGCGTGTCTTACATGTTGAGCAACCGATTGCTGATGATGCGGTTGTTTCCCGATTTGTTCAGGCGTTACGCGGTGCGCCCCGTGGAACATTACCCCGCGTTGCTGTTGCAAACCCTGCGTTCTGCCAGTTGGGTTGACCAACCTACCGTGGTGCTGCACACCCCGGGGCGTTTTAACAGTGCGTATTTTGAACACGCATTTTTGGCCAAACAAATGGGCATTGAACTGGTGGAAGGCTCGGACCTGTTCGTGCGCCAAGGCCATG
>JALRAA010000128.1 GCA_023262645.1 Burkholderiaceae bacterium | reverse complement strand
GGGCCGCCAACTCGACCCCGAATTGGATTTGTGGAGCACGGCCAAACCGTTTTTAGAAAAATGGATGCTCGAACAAATTGGACCGCAACGCCTGTGGAAGCAACTCAAAGACGAAGCCCCCCGGTTGGCCAAGATGTTGCCCGAATTGCCGCGCTTGGTGCATGCGTTTTTGCAACGCGATCACGAAGAAGAAAAACGCCAGTTGCATGAATTGATTCGCTTGCAACAGCGCACCAACCGCACATTGCAAGCCATGTTGCTGTTGGCTTTGGGCTTTTTCGCAGGCTTGGTCGTGACCGCGCTATTGGGCTTGTGGAGCCTGGGCGGCGGTTGATCACTCAGAAGGTAAGCGTTGGCTGAGCCGCGCTTGCCGTGCGGTGTGAATTCCGTAAATCACCACCGCCAACGTCACCACCAGCATCAATAAACTGGCAGCGGCATAAATAGACGGGTTGACGCCACGCCTGGCGTAATTGAAGATGACCTGCGGCAAAGTCGTGACGCCCGGACCGGCTAGAAATTCAGACACCACCACGTCATCGAAGGACAGCGTGAAGGTCAGCAACCAGGCCGCGATCAAGGCTTGTGACATATTGGGCAAAGTCACCAGAAAAAACACTTGGAAAGGTCTGCAACCCAAGTCAAGCGCGGCTTCCTCGATAGACCGGTCCATTTCTTTGAGCCGCGACTGAATCACCACACTGGCATACGCCATGCCGAGCAATGCATGGCCCAGTACGATCGTCAACGTACCGCGACCGGGCCAGCCCAACAAACGCTCCATGCCCACGAACAACAGCAACAAGGACATGCCGATGATGACTTCTGGCATGACCAACGGGGACGAAAGCATGGCATTGAACAAGGTTCGGCCGCGAAAAGCGCCGAAGCGAACCAGCGCGTAGGCCGCCATGGTGGCCAGCACCGTGCCCAGCGTGGCGCTGAGCAAAGCCACGTTCAACGACAGAAAAAAACCATCGACCAATCGGCTGTCGTTGACCAAGGCTTGGTACCAGCGCAAAGAAAAACCGGTGAACACGCTGTCTTGCCGTGTGCTGTTGAAAGAAAACACCACCAAAAAAGCCAACGGCAAATAAAAAAACGCAAACACGCCAGCCAACCAGAATTTGCCAAAGTGCTGACGCCACCAAGCCAAGCTCATGTGCGCATCTCCAATTCGGCTTTGCGTGTGACGCGCTGGTTGTACCAAGCCAGTGGCATGACCACACACACAATCATCACAATTGCCAATGCACAGGCGCGGGGCCAGTTGTTGCTGCTGAACATTTCGTCCCAGACCACGCGGCCGATCATCAGATTTTCCGCACCGCCCAGCAGCGAAGGAATCACGAATTCACCCAAGCAAGGAATGAACACCAGCATGGACCCGGCGACGATGCCAGAGCGGCTGAGCGGCACGGTGACCAACCAAAAGGTTTGCCACGGGGTGGCGCCCAAATCTTGCGAGGCTTCCAGCAACCGCACATCGAGTTTGACCAAGGTGGCATACAAGGGCAGCACCATGAATGGCAGGTAAACATAGGTCATGCCCACCAACATGGACACATCGTTGTAGAGCAATTGCAAGGGTTCGTTGATCAACCCCACGGCCATCATCAGGTGGTTGATGATGCCTTGCTCGGTCAGCAAACCCTTCCATGCATACACGCGCAGTAAAAAAGAGGTCCAAAAGGGCAGCATCACCATGAGCAGCAACATCGGACGCACAGCAGGTGAGCTGCGGGCTAAAAAATAGGCGAACGGGTAGCCAAAGAACAAGCACAACAGCGTGGTCCACAAGGCGTATTTCAAAGACAAAAGGTAGGACTCGGTATAGAGCGTTTGCAGCCATTTGCCCGTGTCAATGTCTTGCAATAACGACACGTAATTGGCGAGCTTTAAATGCAGCAACACATGGCCGTCGCGCGACTCCAAGAGGGGGGCAAACGGATCCAGGCCTTCGCCCATGTCAGTCACGCTGATGCGCAACAAAATAAAAAAAGGACGGCGAAAAACAGCAGTAACCAGAACCACGGCACAGCCAACACCGCATTGCGCCCATGACGCAATGCGAGTTGGTGCCAAGAAACCAAAGGGGATGTCACGGACTGGCCAAGTTGGCAACCGTCAAGCAGCGGTGGATCCAGTGTTTTTGAATCACCGCTGCATCAAGCTCACTTGCCTTTTTTGAAGCTGGTGTATACCGCGGTCATGGACTCGCGGGTGGCGTTGCCCAAGGCTTCGGGTGGCACCATCAATGCCAGATTGGCATCGTCAGGAAACACGGCTTTGTTTTGCGCCACTTCCGGGGCCACCATGGGAACGCTGGCTTTGTTCGCGGTGGGGTAGCCGAGTTCGTTGGTTTGCGAAGCAGACACCTCGGCTTTGAGGTAGTAGTTGATGAACGCCATGGCGTTGTTGGGGTGCTTGGCGTCGGCTGGCACGGCGATCGTGTCAAAGAAGATCAAGCCGCCTGTTTTCGGCAGCAACACTTCAATGTCAACACCGCTTTTGTTTTCTGCGGCCCGGTTGGCGGCTTGGATGAAGTCACCCGCCCAACCCAATGCGGCACAGGCTTTACCGCCAGCCAAATCGTCGATCATGGTGCTGGAGAACAAGCGAATGTCTTTGCGCACTTTGGCCAGCATTTCGCCCGCCGCTTTGTGGTCAGCCGCGTCTTCGGAATAGGCTTTTTTGCCGATGTAGTGCAATGCAGGCGGCAAAATTTCGGTGGGTGAATCCAGATAGGCAATGCCGCAGGACTTGAGTTTGCTGGTGTAGGTGGGGTTGAACACCAAATCCCAGGCGTTTTCGGGCATGGGCGTGTTGCCCAGGGCTTTGGCGACTTTGGCTTTGTTGATGGCAACGGTGGTGAAACTCCATGCCCAAGGGATAACGTATTGGTTGCCGGGGTCGACGCTGGTCAACTTACCCATCAGGTTGGTGTCCAAATTTTTGTAATTGGGGATTTGCGATTTATCGAGCTTCTTGAGCAGTCCTGCGTCGATTTGCGCTTTCACAAACACAGAGCCGGGAACCACGATGTCATAGCCGGTGTTGCCCGCCACCAATTTGGCTTGCAAGCCTTCGTTGTTTTCAAAGGTCTGGTAATTGACCTTGATACCCGTTTCTTGCTCGAAGTTGGCAACCAGATCTTTGGCGACATAGTCGGGCCAGTTGTAAATATTGAGCACTTTTTCTTCGGCGTTGGCAGCGACAGCCGGCGCGGCGGCTTTGGGCTCCTCTTTCTTTCCGCAAGCGGCGACAGCCAGAACAGCGACGAGTACCAGTGAAAAACGATGAATCATGATGACTTTGACTCCAGAAAGATAGGTGGGTGGTCAGGACCGGGCCTGCGCAAACAGGCAGGAACCCTAGTATATGTAATCGCTGCTGGCGCCAAGGGAAATTTCCTTTGGGCGCGAGCAAAAGCTTACAATCCACGGCTTTGCCCAACCTTTTCTGAACCAAGCGGTAACACCATGCCAATTTATGCTTATAAATGCGGAGCTTGCGGTTTCGCAAAAGACCAATTGCAAAAAATTTCAGACCCCGCGCTGACCGATTGCCCGCAATGCGGCAAACCCAGTTTTTCCAAGCAGTTGTCTGCGCCAGGTTTCCAGCTCAAAGGCTCCGGTTGGTACGCCACAGATTTCAAAAGCGGCACGCCAGCTGCGGCACCGTCATCCACGGACGCTGCCCCAGCCACCACCACAGACGCCCCCGCCAAATCAGACACCCCCGCTGCAACTGCCAGCGCCTGCGCACCGTCTTGTGCCTGCCATTAATTCCGATCGCCTGTTTCCATGAACATCAAAAAGTACATATTCGCCGGCTTGCTGGTTTGGCTGCCACTGGCCATCACCCTGTGGGTGCTGAGTTGGTTGGTCGGCGCCATGGACGGCATATTCGCCAATGTGCTGCATGGAATCACGAGTGTCGTACCGCAAAGCGTGGGCGATTCGTTTCAGCATTTGCTGCAAATTCGCGGTCTCGGTGTGGTGTTGGTGTTTGTGGTGTTGGTGGCCACCGGTGCGTTTGCGTCGAATGTGGCCGGCCGCTGGCTGGTGACCCAGTGGGACAAGTTATTCACCCACATTCCGATCGTCAAATCCATCTATACCAGTGTCAAAAAAGTATCTGACACCTTGTTCTCCAGCAATGGCAATGCATTTCGACAAGCCTTGCTGATCCAATACCCGCGCCAAGGCACGTGGACGATTGCGTTTCAAACCGGCACGCCCAGTGGCGAAGTGGCAGCGCATGTGGGAGAAGGGCATATCAGTGTGTATGTACCCACCACGCCCAACCCCACGAGCGGTTTTTTTCTGGTGGTGCCATCGGCCGATGTGATTGAACTTGACATGAGCGTGGACCAAGCGCTGACCTATGTGATTTCCATGGGCGCGGTCTCCCCCGATCAGCCACCGGCGGTCAAGCATTCCGCTTGAACAGGCCTGCAGTTGGCAACCCTCGATTTTTAAGAAACTAGTAACGAAAGAATTTTGACCATGGCAATGCGCTCTCATTACTGCGGCTTGGTGACAGAAGCCCTTCAAGGACAAACCGTCACGTTATGTGGATGGGTCAACCGCAGACGCGACCATGGCGGCGTGATTTTTGTCGACCTGCGCGACCGCGAAGGCTATGTGCAAGTGGTGTGTGACCCAGACCGACCCGAGATGTTCAAGTTGGCTGAAGAATTGCGCAACGAGTTCTGCATACAAATCAAAGGCTTGGTGCGCTTGCGCCCAGACGGCACGACCAACGACAACTTGAAGAGCGGAAAAATCGAAGTCTTGTGCCACGAACTCACCGTGCTCAATCCGTCGGTCACGCCACCTTTCCAATTGGACGACGACAACCTGTCAGAAACCACCCGCTTGACCCACCGCGTGTTGGATTTGCGTCGGCCTTACATGCAAAAAAACCTGATGCTGCGTTACAAAGTCGCCATGGCCGTGCGCAAATTTTTGGATGCGAACGGTTTTGTCGATATCGAAACACCGATGCTCACCAAGAGCACGCCCGAAGGTGCGCGTGATTATTTGGTGCCAAGCCGCGTGCATGACGGGCATTTCTTCGCGCTGCCACAGTCGCCCCAGTTGTTTAAACAGTTGTTGATGGTCTCCGGTTTCGACCGTTATTACCAAATCACCAAATGTTTTCGCGACGAAGATTTGCGCGCCGATCGCCAGCCCGAATTCACCCAGATCGATATCGAAACATCGTTCATGGACGAGGAAGAAATCCGTGCCTTGTTCCAGAACATGATCAAAGGCGTTTTCGTTGAAGCGCTTGGCATTGAACTCGGCGACTTTCCCATCATGGCTTACAGCGAAGCCATGCACCGTTTCGGCTCTGACAAACCCGATTTGCGGGTCAAACTCGAATTCACCGAACTCACC
>JALRAA010000127.1 GCA_023262645.1 Burkholderiaceae bacterium | reverse complement strand
GGTGTCCTTGAGCCATTCTTTGGGCAACACCGGTTTGATGATTTCTTCGATCACAGCCTCGACAAAGGACGCTTTCATTTTGGTCGGTGTTTCGCTTTGGTCAGGGCTGTGCTGGGACGACAACACGACGGTATCGATGCTGTGGGGTTTACCGTCGACATAACGCATGGTGACTTGGCTTTTTGCATCAGGCCGCAAAAAAGGCAGGCGGCCATCGCGACGCAACTGCGCTTGGCGCTCTACCAAGCGGTGGGCATAGTAGATGGGAGCGGGCATCAGGTCAGGGGTTTCCTTGACCGCATAACCAAACATCAGGCCTTGGTCTCCGGCTCCTGTGTTGAGATGGTCGTCAGACGCGTGGTTCACGCCTTGTGCAATGTCATTGGATTGTTTGTCATAGCAAACCATGACGGCACAGCCTTTGTAGTCAATACCGTACTCGGTGTTGTCATAGCCAATGCGTTGGATGGTGTCGCGCGCGACTTGTATGTAGTCCACGTGCGCGTTGGTGGTGATTTCGCCGGCCAGCACCACGAGTCCGGTGTTGGTCAATGTTTCAGCGGCCACACGGCTGCGTGGGTCTTGTTTGAAGATGGCATCCAAAATCGCATCCGAAATTTGGTCAGCGACTTTGTCGGGGTGTCCTTCAGAGACAGATTCAGAGGTAAAAAGATAATCGTTCGCCATGTAAAACTCCAGTTGATTGATGATGCGTTGCCATCACAGAAGAGTCTGGCGAACGCTTTAGCAGATGGCTGTCAAACAGCCGACTCTTTCGAGTGTGTCGCCCTGCAAGTTGCTTCATTAACTCAGCGACAATTGGCATTCTAATCAACTCCGAACGCTATGAATTTCTTCATCCGCTGGCTGTCTAAATTGCCACTGCCATGGCTGCAGCGTATCGGCGTTGTGCTGGGCTGGCTGACGTGGTGGCTTTCGCCTCGCTACCGGCGCCAATTTCTCGACCAAGCACAACAAGCGGGCTACACCTTGTCACAACTGCGTGGCGCCATCGGGGCTGCGGGTGCGCAGGCGTTGGAATCCTTTCGGGTCTGGTTTGGTGCGCCGATGCCTGTGCAATGGCGTGGCGAGCAGTACATCAGCCAAGCTTATGCCAGAGGCAAAGGGGTGGTGTTCGTCACCCCGCATTTGGGTTGCTTTGAAATCACCGCACCCACTTGCGCGCTGCGGTTTGGCCCTGATCACGGCCCATTGACTGTGCTTTATCGGCCACCCAGGCAAGCTTGGTTGCGGGATGTGTTGGTGCATGCGCGAGACAAACCTTTTCTCAAAGCCGTGCCAGCCAGCATGGACGGTGTACGGCAATTGATCAAGGCGTTGCGACGCGGGCAATCGGTGGGCTTGCTGCCCGATCAGGTACCGCCCCAGGGCATGGGCATGTGGTCGCGCATGTGGGGCAGACCGGCCTACACCATGACCTTGGCTGCGCGACTCGCGATGCAAACCGATGCACAAATACTGTTGGCTTGGGGAGAACGCTTGCCTCGTGCACAAGGCTACTGCTTGCATATCGAACCCATGGCAGAAAAGTTGTCTGATGACCTTGAAACCGCCGTCTTGCAAATCAATCTTGCGCTGGAGGGTTTGATCAGGCAATGCCCGCAGCAATACCTCTGGGGCTATGCCCGCTTCAAGCAACCTCGCCATGAGGTGTTGCATTGAACCCATTGCGCCTGTTCATGGCGGTGTTGGCATACCTGCCTTTGGTTGTCGTACGCGCCATGGGTCGCATGACTGGCCATGTATTTTTCGCGGTGTCCGCACGCAGGCGAGGTGTCGTGCTGACCAATTTGAAAGCGTGTTTCCCGCAGTTGACAGAGCCGCAACGCAGACAGTTGGCCAAACGGCATTTTGTATTGCTCGGACAATCATTGTGGGACCGCGCTTGGTTGTGGCATGCCCCCGAATCGGTGGTGAAAAACCGCATGGTTTTCAGCGGCGACTTCACGGTGTTTGATGACCCCAGTCCTTTGATCGTGCTCGCACCCCATTTCATCGGCTTGGATGCTGGTGGTTTGGCCATGACTTACTTGAAACAGATTCCGATGGCGTTTGTCTTTGTGCCGTTGCGCAACCGTTTTGTCGAAGACTGGGTCATGCAAGGGCGCAATCGCTCGGGGCGGGTGCGTTCCGTGCCCCGCAACGACGGTGCGCAACCGTTGTTGCAGGCTTTGAAAGAAGGCTTGCGTTTGCATTATTCGCCGGACATGGACTTTGGTATCCAAGGCGCGGAATGGATAGATTTTTTTGGCGTCAGCGCTGCCACAACATATTCACTACCGCGCTTGGCCAAGCTGTCCAAGGCCCGCGTGTGTACGCTGGTGACCCGCTTGACACCTGCCGGTTATGAGGTGGCGGTCGGGCCCGCCTGGCCCTTGTACCCGAGCGGCAATGTCACGGCAGACACCGTGGCCATGAACCAAGCGATCGAAGCACAAGTCAATATCTCGATCGAACAATACTATTGGGTGCACAAGCGTTTCAAGACGCGGCCTCAGGGCGAGCCGCCGTTTTACGAACATTGATTGGGGCGGGAAAGTGTTGCGATGCCATGTCGCGCAATTGGTCTTCTGTGCAGGCGGATTTGCTGGCAATCGCCCACAAGTCGAATGCGCGTGACCGTCGGGCAGTCAGGACCGATACAAAACCGGCGTGTTTCAAATGGGCCGTCAGCACTTTTTGGGTGAAACCGCAGCGGTGCGCCATATATGAGTTGCCGTTGGCAATGGCTTGTTGCAAGCCAAACACCATGTCTAGCGGAGTGATCGGTCCGGCGGGCGAGTGGTAAGCCGGTTGCAGCAATTTGTCTTGCGCGATCCATTCAGCCACGGTTTGTAAATCGGGACAAGTCAACACCAAAAATCCATCGTCTTTCAAAACGCGCATGAATTCGCGCAAAGCCAACGGCACTTCAAACGCATTCAAATGCTCAAGGTTGTGGCTGGAAAAAATCGCGTCCATGCTTTGGTCGGACAACTGCTGCATCTGGGTGATGCTGCCCACCACGTCGGGCTGGACGCGCGGGTCAATGTCGAGTCGACATTCGTGCCAACTGTCGGTGTTGAAACCCGGGGTGGTGGCATTTTTGTGTTTGGTGCCACAACCGACATGCAAAAAAGTAGCCATGTTGTGTGTGAAGAGGTGCGAGCCCCTCGGCCATGAAGATACCTGTTTGTAATCGGTATCAGCGGAGCCAGTTGCCGATGGTTTGGGCCACCCATTCGGGCTGTTCATGCACCAACCAATGCGTACCGTCATGCACACGGTGCAATTGCAAATCCGGCACATACGCCGACAGCCCTTCAATCAAGCCCGGCGGCAAAGCCATGTCTTGCATGCCCCACAACACCAAAGTCGGCACCAAAATGCGCAGCATTTCTTCGGGCAATTCAATGGCCGAAGCAGCCGGGTCGCCAGCACGCGGTGGGCGCAGCGGAGAGGCACGGTAATAGTTCAGCGCACCGTCCAAACCTTGTTGCCACACGGCACGGTAAGTGTGTTTGATGTCTTCGGTCAGCCATGCGTGTGGACCGCTGTCGGCGCCCATGTTGGTGAAAAAAGCCCATAGCCGTCGGTAGTCGTCCTCTGCCAGCAAAGCTTGGGCGTCGTCTCGTATCAAAAAATTCATGTAGTCGCTGGCGCTTTGCTGGTTCGCATCGGCTTTGAGATCGCGCAAAAACGTGCCCGGGTGCGGTGAGTTGATGATGGCCAAGCGCTGCATCATCGAAGGGTGTTGGTTCGCTGCGTTCCATGCCACCGCGCCGCCCCAGTCATGCGCCACCAAGCAAGCCAAGGGTTGGCTGGGCGAAAAATGTCGCTGAAGTGCGATGACGTCTTTGACCAATTCCTTGGCCCGGTAGGCTTTGACATCGGTGGGCGAAGACGAGCCGGCATAGCCGCGCATATCGGGCGCCACGCACAAATAACCCCCATTCGCCGCTTGGCTGAAATGCAGCAACAAAGCATCCCAAACAAATGCTGCCTCAGGAAAACCGTGCAAAAAAAGCATGACTGGACGGCCTGTATCACCAGCGACGCGGCAATCGAGTTCAATGCCATGCGGCAGCGCCACGCGTTGAATTTGAATCATGGTGTGGCCTCGTTCGGGTGTGTCCATTCCCACAATTGCAAACTGACGTCTTCGACACCTTGTTTTTTCAAGGACGAAAACAGATGGGCCTGCCCGCCACCGGATTGCAAACGCGCAATCGACAAAGCTTTGGCGGCTTCACTGCGGTTGAGTTTGTCGGCTTTGGTCAGCAGCATCAGAAATTTGAGGCCCTCTTCCACCTTGGGACGAATCACCTCAAGCAAAATTTCATCGAGTTCGGTCAAGCCCAAGCGCGGATCGCACATCAACACCACGCCTTTGAGGTTGTCACGCGTCATCAAATAATTGGCCATCACCCGTTGCCAGCGCACTTTGTCGGCTTTGGGCACCGCGGCATAGCCGTAACCCGGCAAATCGGCCAGCACTGCATCCGTCTGGTTTTGTCGGCCCAAGGCAAACAAATTGATGTGTTGGGTACGGCCCGGGGTTTTCGAGGCATAGGCCAATTGCCGCTGTTGTGTCAGCACATTGATACAGGTGGATTTGCCAGCGTTGGAGCGACCGACAAACGCGATTTCAGGCTGGTCGTAGGCCGGTAAATGGTGCAATTGGGCGGCGGTGGTCAAAAAACGCGCTGTGTGCAGCCATCCGACCGCCTGTTTGACGCGTGCTTGGTGTGTTGCATCCTCAGAGGTGCTGGGGTGGGCCATGGTTATTCTTTGCGCGCAACCCGTTGGGTGCAGGGCTGCATTGTAGAATCTCAGATTGACTTTCAAGACCAGACTGCCATGACTTTTTTTGCCCGAATTCTCTTGTCCGTCGGCCTGACGGGCTTTTTTTTGGTAGCGCATGCTGAAGGCGCGGCGCCTGCCAAAGCCGATCCCGCCAAGGGCTCAGCGATTTACAACGGTGTTTGCGTCAGCTGCCACGGTGCAGACGGCAATTCCTCCATTCCCTCCAACCCCAAACTTGCGCAACAACACCCCGAATACCTGGCCAAGCAACTGGCTGAGTTCAAATCCGGCAAACGCGCCAATGCGGTCATGATGGGTTTTGCCTCTGCCCTGAGTGAAGACGACATGCGCAATGTGGGTGCCTATTTGGGCAGCAACAAAGCCAAACCCGGTTTTGCCAAAGACAAAGAATCAAAGGTAATTTTAGCCACCTTAAGACAAATGAACCGAAATCAATTTCATTTCATAAACTTGTTCAAAGTCAATGTGGAGATGACAATGTACAAAGTGGAAATGGTCAAAATATCATTAGGGTTGATCCATGTTTAAAGCTTTTTAGACAAACGCGGCAAATGGTCGTCTACCCACCCACTATGGCTGCGGGGCTGATTGAATCACCACATATTGGGATTCG
>JALRAA010000126.1 GCA_023262645.1 Burkholderiaceae bacterium | reverse complement strand
TGCTCATCTCTGTGGGCCTGAAGCCCAAACTCGCCGATGTGCTGGCCAAGGCAGGCCCGGTGGTGGCGATTGCCCTGACCACCGTCTTGGCTTGGTCTCTCGACTGGCAGGGTCAGGGCATGAAACTGGTGGGCACGGTGCCGCAAGGCTTGCCACCCCTCACTGCACCGTTGTGGGATTGGGCGCTCTGGCAAGATCTGTTGGTGCCAGCGTTGCTGATCAGCGTCGTGGGTTTTGTGGAGTCTGTGTCGGTGGGTCAAACACTGGCTGCCAAGCGACGCCAACGCATCGAGCCCGACCAAGAGTTGGTGGCCTTGGGAGCCAGCAATTTAGCGGCAGCTTTCACAGGCGGCTTTCCCGTCACGGGTGGATTTGCCCGCTCGGTGGTCAATTTTGATGCCGGTGCCGTCACCCCTGCGGCGGGTGTGTTCACGGCCGTGGGCATCACCTTGGCCTCGCTGTTTTTAACACCCGCTTTGTTTTATTTGCCGCAAGCCACCTTGGCGGCCACCATCATCGTCGCTGTGCTGTCTTTGGTGGACTTTGGCATATTGCAATCCACTTGGCGCTTCTCCAAACTCGACTTCATGGCGGTGGCCACCACCTTGCTGGCCACCTTGCTGGTAGGTGTGGAAAGCGGTTTGGTGATGGGGGTGATCGTCTCTTTGGCGCTGTTTTTGTTACGCGCCAGTCGACCACATATCGCCATCGTCGGCTTGGTACCCGGCACCGAGCATTTCCGCAATGTGCTGCGCCACGATGTGCGGGTCAGCCCCAAGTTGGTGTGTTTGCGGGTCGACGCCAGCATGTTCTTCGCCAATGCACGGGGCATTGAAGACCGTATCAACGCCGAGGTGGCGACCCGCCCCGAGTTGCAACATGTGTTGTTGCAATGCTCGGCGGTGAACGACATTGATGCCAGTGCCTTAGAGAGCTTGGAAGCGATTGCCAGTCGATTGAAAGACTCAGGCATCGCCCTGCACTTCTCAGAAATCAAAGGGCCAGTGATGGACAAACTGAGCACCACCGCCTTCTTGCAGCATCTGAATGGTCAGGTGTTTCTGACCAACTATCAAGCCATTCAAGCCTTGACGCCTGACATCATCCAGGCACTTTGAAGCCTTGATGACACCCTTGCTGCTTTCCATCTCACAGGCCATCACATGACCATGATGCAACTGGGTGTGCGCCACAACCTGAACCAGGTGTTGCACCAGCTGTTGCAAGTACTGTTAGTGGGCATGACGGTGGGCATGATGCGCAATGTGGTGCCAGCGTTAGCCGAGTCTGAATTTGGTGTGCCGCGTGGCTCCTTCATGTTGTTGGTCACCTTTGTGGTGGCCTTTGGTTTGGTCAAGGGCGTGATGAATTTGGTGGCAGGCCGATGGGCAGAACAAGCAGGTCGTCAAAAAGTACTTTTATGGGGTTGGCTGCTGGCTTGGCCTATTCCCTTCTTGATTTTTTTCAGCCCGAACTGGGCTTGGATTGTGACGGCTACCTTGCTGTTGGGGGCCAACCAAGGCCTCACTTGGTCCATGACCCAAACCTCGGTACTTGACTTCACCACAGCACAACAACGCGGCTTGGTCATCGGGCTCAATGAGTTTGCAGGTTATCTAGGGGTAGCTCTGGCGGGCGTGATCACAGGTTATGTGGCAGATGGGTTAGGGCCTCGTGAAGGTTTGCTGTGGTTTGGCTTTGTGGTCATCTTGGCGGCCACTTTGTCAACTGTTTTTTCAGTGGTTGAGAGCAAGCCGTGGATGCTGCTGCATGCGAACACAACGGCTGCGGCAGCTGGTCAGACCCCACCCATTCCGCTGCGCACCAGAGAAATTTTTTGGCGCATGAGCTGGGGCGATAAACGCATGATGGCGCTGAGTCAAGCAGGTTTGGTAGAGAAATTTGTAGACGCGTTGGTTTGGATCATCTGGCCTGTGGCCCTCAATCAACGGGGCTTTTCTCTGCCCACCATTGGATGGTTGCTGGGCATTTATGGCTTCACCTGGGGCGTGGCGCAGTTGTTCACGGGTCATGCCTCCGATCTTTGGGGACGCCACCTCCTGAATGTGGCGGGCATGTGGATTTGTGGTCTGGGGGTGGCGCTTTTCCCAGGCGAACACAGCATGACTTGGTTGGCCTGGTCTGCGGCCATCACTGGCTTAGGCATGGCCATGCTCTATCCCAATTTGAGTGCAGCGGTTGCCGATCAAGCCGAAGCGTCATGGCGCGCCTCCGCGATTGGTATTTACCGCTTTTGGCGAGACATCGGCTATGCCGTGGGCGCAGCAGGCATTGGATTGGTGGCATATGTAGTTGGCCAAATTGACAGTGCATTTTGGTTTGTCAGCCTGTCCATGCTGCTGTCTGGTGCTTGGTTGGCACTGACCCCATTTGACTCCCCTTCTAAACAACTCGGAAAACAGCCATGAGCGAGAAAACCATCACCGTGCATTTGCAACAGCAAACGGACTACCGCTTCAACATCCAGTTTGATGAAGGCATATCCCCCTTACCCGCGATGAACCAGCGCCACTGGAGACGGGGACTGGCCCCTCGCCTGTGCAAATGTTGTGCGCAGCTGTTGGCAATTGCTTGAGTGATTCGCTGTTGTTTGAATTAATTGGAACCTGACCCCAATTACCCCTCCCCATTTAACGCCATGAAAACTACCCTTTTCGCATATTCAAAGAAACTTTGATCAGCTCGGCCAACGAACCGACGCCTAGCTTTTCCATGATGCGGCCTTTGTGCACTTCCACGGTGCGGGGGCTGATGCCCAACTTCTCTCCTATTTGCCGGTGGGTCAATCCTTCAGCGATCACTTCTAACACTTCCCTTTCACGAGGGGTCAAAGCATCTTGAAGTTTGTCGCTGGATAAATCTTGTTCGCTCAATTTCAAACGGTCCACCGCTTGCTTGAGGGCTGCCAGCAATTGTTCAGGGTTGACCGGCTTCTCCAAAAAATCCACCGCTGCATTCAAAAATGCCTGACGCATCACAGACACATTGGCAAACGCCGTGAGAAAAATGATTTGCACAGGCCAGCGCAAATCTTTGAGTTTTTCTTGCACGAATACCCCATCCATGTCGCCCATGTTCAAATCCAAAATAACGCAACAAGGGCGCAGCGGTGGGGTCGATAAAAAATCTGCACCACTTGCAAAGGATCGACAGTCATAGCCTTGGAGGCCCAACAGCAAAGACAATGAATCACGCACCGATGCATCATCATCCACGATACACACAAGAGGGTTGGGGTTCATTTCAGTCCAAGCTACGCAGGTAAACGTATTTCAAAACATTTGTCGGGCTGTTCATGGTATTTCAACATGCCCCCGTGGTTTTCAATCAAAGATTTGCTCACGGACAAACCCAATCCCAGACCATCAGGTTTGTGGCTGTAAAAAGGCCGAAATACTTGGTCAATGGCATCTGGCGCCAATGCCGGCCCTTGGTCGAAGACCTTGATGCTCAATTGGTTCATTTGCGCATAGCCAACCTCAATGCGCACGTGCATGCCAGAAACAGACGTTTCCAGTGCATTCTTCAATAAGTTACCAAGCGCGGTACTGAACTGCACTTCATCAACCAACACTTTCTCAGGATGAGCGAGAAAGTGCGTCTCCAAGGTCACGCCAGACGACGCGAAAGCTGTGCTGAACCTGGTCGAGCAATCATGGACCAGCTGTTTGACACCGTGCCATTGCAAATGCGAACCTCCACCGATGAAGTATTCGCGCAGGCTTTTGACAATTTGGCTTGCCCGTACCGTTTCTTTCACGATTTTTTGCAAGACATCAGACATGGCGGCTGAAGATTGCACAGACGGGGCATGGGCATTCATCATCAACATCGCCGAGTCAGCATAACTGCGCAATGCACTCAGCGGCTGGTGCAATTCATGGGCGAGAGAACCCGCGAGCTCACCAGCTGCAACCAATTGCAAACTGTCGCGCAATTTTTGCTCGGCCTGCATGCGTTCATCTACAACCATGCCAATCATGAGTCCGGTCAATGCCAAAGCGAGCATGACGAGTTGCATGTCCATCAATAACGACAATTCGTTGCCCATGGCCATGCTGGCGTAAACCAAAGGCACTTGAATCATCACCGCAGCCAATGTTGCCCCGGGCAATGAAAAGGTAGCAGCCATCAAACCCACACCAAAAAACAAGGTGAATACATATTTCATTTGACTCGCCACAGGCAATGAAAAGATAAACGCCATGCAAGTAAACAATGCAACCACCAAACCCCAAAATAAACCACTGGACCACATATCTCGGTACTGTCGGCGGCGACGCTTATCGGTCGCCACATAAATCAAAGGCAGCACCACCACAAAACCTAGCACATCGCCAATGAAGAAACGGTGTGTTGCTCGCCACATTTCTGAAGGGGGCAAATTGCCAATCACAATTTGCAGCCCCACATAAGCCCATGCAGTCAACGCGGCACCACAAACCAGCACGACTCCCAAGCGCAACATCACCAACCGTTGGTTGATGGAAACTGCTTTGGCCAGCAAATGGCGCAAGGTGAATGCAATCGTTGAATAGCAAATCACCAACATGGCATTGCCAATCAACACAGTAGGTGTCAAGGGCGAGGTGCCGCGCACCACAAAATCCGACAGTCCCAAAGTCAGGTAGACCCATGCCATCCAAAAACTTCCACCCCAATACAAAAAAACCACTTCAAGGGCAGCAGGTGGGTTCCATGGGGTGATATTGAGATGACCGATCGGCTCCACATAACTGAAGTGGTCAACACCCACAAACGCCATTGTGAAAAACAATGCGATGACCAGAGGATGTTGGCGCAAAGACTGGTGCCAACTGCTCATTGGGAGTTCACGGTTACTGCTCATGTTGCACCGATTGTGTCAAAACTTGAAGCCTTGCGTTCGTGAATATTATTTTTTGCGACAGTTTTTTGTAGCGATACGGGCAAGCCCTTATGTTCAGACACGAATGGTTTTTTGGCGATCAACCTTTTACGATTGTCGTGAAAGGTTGTTAGCCATGATGCAATTGCTTATCTTGAAAAAATTTTTACGACAACGCAAACACATGAAAACGTCTGCCCCTGACGAATCAACCAACGACGCCGAACATCATGTGTATTCCAAAGATGTGGCCGGTGTGCTGATGTTTGTGCTGGTGGTTTTCTTTTTGTTGATGGTTGCTTTGTTTGAAAGTCCAATTTATGGATAACGGAGCCTATGCCAAATACCGACAAGAAAACCCGATCGTCAACACTTTCTTGACCACCTACGAACACATCACACTTTATCCCGAGCAATTGACCAATGAGGAAATCGTGTTGCTGATCACGTTGCCTACGCTGGCTTTGTATGCAGTTGGTAAATTGATATACGACCATTTCTTCAAAAAGAAAAAATAGGCTCAATTGGTAATTGGGGTAATTGGGGTCAGGTTC
>JALRAA010000125.1 GCA_023262645.1 Burkholderiaceae bacterium | reverse complement strand
AGCAATGCACGGCCTTTTTCAGCCGTGGCAGCCTCCGCGTTTCCCGCCGCACCATGCGGGTTGTAATCCTGCATATGCCAGCCCAATTTGGCGCTTTTGCCGTCGCCCAACAAGCGGTAATCCTGCGCACGCGCTTGCGCCGTGGATGGGAAATTCTGGGCTTCTTCCATGCGGACTTTGTGCGGTGCAATGGCCAACATCAACGATGTTTCGATGTCGCCGCCATGCACCCCGAAGCGGTGTTCATGCGGCCCAAATGCTTCCCATGCCGCGCCCAATGGCAATTGGTACCAGTGGCTTGAAAACACGGTCATGCCGCAATGGCCTCGCAACTCGCGGGCCACCACATCCATCAAGCCTGCATTGCCGCCGTGCGCATTGAACAACAGCAGTTTTTTGACGCCGGTTCGCGCCACGCCTTCGGCAATATCACACCATTGTGCGATCACATGCGATGGCGCATGGCTGAGGGTGCCGTCGTAAGCCAAGTGCTCGCTGCTCAAACCGACCGATTGCGTCGGCAACAACAACACCGGATCGGAAGGCTGCAAATGCGGCAAGGCGGCTTGCAGCATGGCGTTGACCAAATCGGTGTCGACAGACAAAGGCAAATGCGGGCCGTGTTGTTCGGTCGCGCCCAAAGGCAGCACCGCCAACGTGTGTAACGGGTTCAATTCGGCAAAGTCGGTGCTGACGCAATCAGCCCAGTAACGCGGTAAAACCTTCATGCACGCCATCTTAAGCGCTTGGGTAACATGGTTCTCATGCGTTCATTCCTGTTGTTTTTGAAGAAATCATGCTGCTTGACGGGGTTGTTGTTGGTTCAGTCCATGGCCCAATCACAAACTGTTGCGCAGGCCGTTGTTCAAACCGCGCAAGTGCGTGCGGAATTACAGGCGTATGCGCCACAAGGGGTGCGCGCCGGTCAACCCCTGTGGCTGGGCTTGCAACTGCAACACCAACCCGGTTGGCATACCTATTGGCTAAACCCGGGTGACAGCGGATTGGCCACCCAATTGCAATGGCAACTTCCCCCCGGCTTGACAGCAGGCAATACGGTATGGCCGACGCCGCGCATGATTCCCGTGGGCAACATGGTTAACCACGGCTATGAGGGCCGTGTGCTGCTGGCTGCTCCTGTCAAAGTCGGCGGTGGCTTGACAGGGCGAGAGATCGAAGTTCGGCTGCAAGCCGACTGGTTGGTGTGCAAAGAAGAATGCATTCCGCAGTCTGGGCAATTTGTGTTGAAGCTGCCGTTGGCAGCGAGTTTGGCCGAGCACAGCGCTGCGTTCGAACAGCTTTTATCCACGCAACCGGTACGCATATCGCCCGCCAAACAGCCGGTGTCTTTCGATGCTGATGGGTTGTTGCTGCGCGTACAAGGTTTGCCGACTGAACTGCAAGGCAAGTCCCTGAAAGCATATGCCCAAGCTCCTGAAGTGTTGGCCAGCGGATTGGGCATGGCGGGTGGCGGCGAATGGCAAAGGGGCGAATGGCGAATGCGCGCGGCTCTCCACAACATGCGCAGCACTGAGCCCCCCGAATTGGATCTGCTGTTGGTGGATGACAGCAGTACACCAGCGCGCTCTTGGCAAGTGACGCTACAAATTCAAGGCGAATGGCCCAAACCCCAAACGGCTGCACCGCAGCCAACGGTGACAACCCCGCCAAACACCGCAGCCGCGTCTTGGCCGGGTTTGATCAGCGCTTTGGTGGGTGCCTTGATTGGTGGTTTGTTGCTCAACCTCATGCCCTGCGTTTTGCCCGTGCTGGCTATCAAGGTGTTGTCGCTGACCCGATCCACCTTGACACCGTTACAACGCAAAGGGATAGGCAGCGCTTATGCCTTGGGCGTCCTCAGCAGCATGCTGGCGCTGGCGTTCTTGGTGATGGGCTTGCGGGCCGCGGGTGCGCAATTGGGTTGGGGCTTTCAGCTGCAATCGCCCGGTTTGGTCGCTGGTCTGGCGCTGTTGTTCACGCTGATTGCGCTGAATTTGTGGGGCTTGCTGGAATGGCGAGGCCAATGGGTGGGTGGTTTGGCTGCGCAGATGGTGCGTCACCCCGTGGTGGATGCGTTTTTGTCCGGTGTGCTGGCGGTGGTGGTGGCTGCGCCTTGCACCGCACCTTTCATGGGTGCGTCGGTAGGGGTGGCTTTCACCCTGCCGGCTTGGCAAGGTTTGTTGATTTTTTTGAGTCTGGGAACGGGTTTGGCTTTGCCGTTCACGCTGAGTGCTTGGATACCCGCCACCGCCGCTTGGCTGCCCAAACCGGGCGCTTGGATGCAGGTCTTGCGCCAAACCTTGGCTTTTCCGATGTTGCTGACCGTGGTCTGGCTGCTGTGGGTGTTCTCCAAGCAAGCCGGTGAAGAAGCGGCTGCGCTGCTGTTGGCTGCCTTGGTTTTGGTCGGTGGTTTGGTCTGGTCATTAGGGGTGTCCAAACCCGCTGGGCAATGGGTTCGTGCCATGTTCATCGCGTGCTTGTGCGGCTTGCTTTGGCTGGCACAACCGGTTTTGCGAAGCGCCTCTGGGCTGCAAGCAAAAGCATCGGTCTCAGCCGATTGGCAAGCCTGGTCGCCTGAGCGCGTGAACCAAGCCATGCAAGAAAAGCAAGTGGTGTTCATCGATTTCACGGCTGCTTGGTGCGTGACTTGCCAAGTGAACAAGCAAACCACGTTGCGCAATCCGCGCGTGCTCAAAGCCTTCGCGGATCGACATGTTTTGTTGCTGCAAGCGGATTGGACGCGCCAAGACCCGGTGATCAGCCAAGCGTTGAACCAGTTGGGTCGCAGCGGTGTGCCGGTGTATGTGTTGCAAGCGCCTGGTCAACCGGCGCAGGTGTTGTCGGAGTTGTTGTCGCCCGATCTGGTGATTCAAGCATTGGAAGATATTCCGCGCTGATAAATTTAATTGGGGTCAGATTCCAATTAACGCAGACAAATGGGGAATAGACCCTACAGAAAGTGTCAAGTTGCCCTGTCACAATAGCCAAATGACTACCCCACTACTCAACGACAGTTTCCTCAAAGCCTGCCTGCGTCAGGCCACCGACCACACCCCCGTCTGGCTGATGCGCCAAGCCGGGCGGTATTTGCCTGAGTATTGCGCCACCCGCGCCAAAGCAGGCAGCTTCATGGGGTTGGCCACCAACGTGGATTACGCCACCGAGGTCACGCTGCAACCCTTGGACCGTTACCCGCTGGACGCGGCGATTTTGTTCTCCGACATCTTGACCGTGCCCGATGCCATGGGCTTGGGTTTGTCGTTTGCCCAAGGCGAAGGGCCGCGTTTTGAAAAAGTCGTGCGCGATGAAGCCGCCGTAGCGGCCTTGGCCGTGCCGGATATGCACAAACTGCAATATGTGTTCGATGCCGTCAGCTCGATCCGCAAAGCCTTGCATGGGCGGGTGCCACTGATCGGTTTTTCTGGCAGCCCTTGGACGCTGGCCTGCTACATGGTCGAGGGCGGCGGCTCTGACGATTACCGCTTGGTGAAATCGCTGATGTACAGCCGTCCAGACCTGATGCACCGTATTTTGGCGGTCAATGCCGACGCGGTGGCGCTTTATTTGAATGCGCAAATCGACGCCGGTGCCCAGGCCGTGATGGTATTTGACAGTTGGGGCGGTGTGCTGGCTGACGGCGCCTTCCAACAATTCAGCTTGGCCTATACCGAGCGCGTATTGGCGCAGCTCAAACGCAGCCACGACGGACAAATCATCCCGCGCATCGTGTTCACCAAGGGCGGCGGTCTTTGGCTGCCCGAAATGAACGCGCTCGACTGCGAGGTTTTGGGCTTGGACTGGACCATGCATTTGGGCAAAGCGCGCCAGCTGGTCGGCGGCATTCCCGGTGGCCCGGGCAAAGCCCTGCAAGGCAATATCGATCCCAACATTTTGTTTGCACCACCCGAGCACATTGCCACTGAAGTGCGCCGGGTGCTCGACAGCTTTGGGCCACCGCATACCGACGGCTCAACGACTGGCCCCACGCATATTTTCAACCTCGGCCATGGCATCAGCCAATTCACGCCGCCCGAGCATGTCAGCGCACTGGTTGAAACGGTTCACAGCCATTCCAAGGCCATGCGTCAGGCAAAACAATGATCCAGCAATGTCAACTTTGGCTGGCGTGAAGTGAACTTATGCACAAAATTTAATTCCTTCCTATACCAAGGGCTTACCCGAGAAAAAAAATATGCATTTGCTTGGTTTTTTTGTAACCCCTTGATTTTGAAGGACTCCAGCGGTTGCCAAATTTTCGGGCATTGTGTTCAAAGCCTTGATTTATCGGGCTTTCAGAAGCCGTCTGACAAGCTGTCAACAAAGTTATCCACAGAAATTTTGGATCGTTTCCAAATGCCTTGTCAATCAACCACTTAGGTCGGTATATGAAGTTTTCTGTGAATTTCCACGCGCAACTGGGGGCTTGACATGTCCTCGCTTTTGCAAGTGTTGGTGGCCACCCCGGCACACAGCCGCTTGAGCGGGCCACTGGCTTACAAAAGCGAGTCTTTTTTGCCTGCAGGCACACTGGTGCGGGTGCCGCTGGGTTCGCGCGATACCTTGGGGTTGGTTTGGCCCGGCGAACCGTCGGCACCGCCATTGGCGCAAATCAAACCCATCCATGAATCTTTGACCGACATCGCGCCCTTGGACGCACACTGGATGGAATTGATGGCGTTTGCCGCAGCCTACTACCAGCGGTCTGTCGGCGAATTCGCCTTGGGCAGTCTGCCGCCTTCATTGCGCGATCTGAGCCGCCAACAACTGTTGCGCAAACTGGCAAAACGCGCCAAAACGGCTGACCCAAGTTCTGCTCTCACGCACCCCGCTTTGCCGCCTGCACTGACCGCAGAACAACACCATGTGTTGCAAGAATTGGGCACTGGTTCGGGTACTTTTTTGTTGCATGGCAACACGGGCAGTGGGAAAACCGAGGTGTATTTGCGCCGCGCCGAACAAGTGATGGCCGCAGACCCACAGGCGCAAGTGATGATGCTGGTGCCGGAAATCAATCTCACCCCGCAACTGGAAGAACGGGTACGCCAGCGTTTTATGTCACTGGGCGACGCCGCGATTGTGTCGATGCACAGCGGCATGACCCCTGCACAACGGCTCAACAGTTGGTTGTCTGCACACACCGGCCAAGCACGGCTGGTGCTGGGCACGCGCTTGGCGGTGCTGGCATCGGTGCCGCATTTGAAACTGATCGTGGTGGATGAAGAACACGACCCCAGCTACAAACAACAAGAGGGCGCACGTTATTCAGCACGAGATCTGGCGGTGTACCGGGGCCGTTTGCAATCTGCGCAGGTGATTTTGGGGTCAGCCACACCGTCGCTGGAAAGCTGGCACCACAGTCGCACACCGGTGGATGCGCAAGACTCGCCTCAGAAGTTGGGACAGCACGTGGTTCCCCAGCAGTTCCGCCATGCGGACGTGGAAGTCACCCAACAATTCCGTGCGACCCGGCACGTCACCGCGCGCCACCGCCGCACGC
>JALRAA010000124.1 GCA_023262645.1 Burkholderiaceae bacterium | reverse complement strand
CAAAGGGCGTTCGTTGATAGTGATGCTGGCTGCCATAGCAGGCGTTTCGGTCACCCTGCGTCTGGGTATTTGGCAGTTGTCCCGTGCAGAAGAAAAAATTCAATACCAAAGCCAATTAGATACACACATGCAGTTGCCCGCGCTGGACGCCCTCACTTTGGTCAGCAACCCAGAGCAATGGCGGCTCTCGCACCGGAAAGTAGAACTTATCGGCCACTGGCTGCCAGACAAAACGGTGTATTTGGATAACCGCAGCCACAAAGGACGACCAGGGTTTTGGGTGATGACGCCATTCCAATGGGCAGACGGGCAGGTGGTGTGGGTACAGCGCGGTTGGGTGGCCAGAGACCCGATTGACGCCACCAAAGCTGCCCCTGTGGAAACACCCACCCAGTCGGTTCGGTTGGAAGGCCGCATTTCACCGGGCCTGTCACACATGACCGAATTAAAGGCTTTTGCAACAGGTAGCGCGGCAGTCGGACAATTGCAGATACGCTCTAATTTGGACATGCAAACCATGCAAGCCTTGGTCACACAGAAGGTCAGTGCAGTGGTGGTACAAACAGGCGCAGATTCAGAAGGTTTGTCTCGCGATTGGCCGGTGATTTCTTTGACCGCGGACAAAAACAAGGCCTATGCTTTTCAATGGTTTGCATTAAGTGGTTTGATTGCTTCACTTTATATGTGGTTTCAATGGATAGGGCCGTGGCGTCATGCAAAACAAAACAGTTGAAGATTCTCAGTCGCAAGCGCTTGGGTTGACCGTTTACGATTTACCCGATCCATTGGCTGTGGCACAAGACGATGCCGGCCGCACATGGGGTGGACGCTGGCGCATGATTTTGGTGTTGTTGGTGTGTGCTTCACCGGTGATTGCGTCTTACTTGACCTTTTATGTGATTCGCCCGCAGACATTGCGTCATTTTGGTGATTTGATTCAGCCTGTTCAGGCCATGCCAGACATTGCCACACAGACGCTGGACGGTACAACAGCGGCATTGACCGATTTGAAAGGACAGTGGCTCATTGTCAGCGTTTCATCTGCTGCGTGTGACGCTTTGTGTCAAAGCAATTTGTTATTGCAAAGGCAAATTCGTGCATCTCTCGGTCGCGAAGCTGATCGCACTGACTGGGTTTGGTTGATCAATGACAACGCCCCAGTTGCCCCAGAATTACAGGCGGGTTTGAAAGACGCGGTGGTGTTGCGTGTGGCACCCGATCAACTTGCCAAATGGTTGGCTCCGCAAGAAGGCCATGCGTTGAACGAACACTTGTATTTGGTCGATCCGCACGGCAATTGGATGATGCGCTTTCCAGCGCGCTTGCAAATGGATCAGGCTTCGTCGCTCAAGCGTGACTGGGACCGTTTATTGCGTGCATCGGTGTCTTGGGACAAAGCAGGTCGTTGAAATCTATGAATGAAGTAGCGCTGTTCAATATCGCCCCGTTGGTGCAACTGCTGTTGTTGGCGTTGCTGTTGGCTGTCGGCCCCTTGGCATGGGTATGGTTGAAAAACCGCCAATCGCAAATGACTGTGCGCGTCAGGCACTTGACCATGTTGGTGTTGTTTCTCACCTTCGACTTGGTGTTGTTCGGTGCGTTCACCCGTTTGACCGATTCAGGTTTGGGCTGTCCTGATTGGCCAGGGTGTTATGGACATGCCAGCCCGATAGGTGCCAGCGTTCATATTGAACAAGCGCAATCCGCCATGCCGACTGGGCCAGTGACTTTTGAAAAGGCCTGGATTGAAATGATCCACCGATATTTAGCCATGTTGGTCGGCGTGTTGATCTTGACGCTGGCGGTGTTCTCATGGCGCAACGATCGCAGTCTGTGGGGCTGGCCATCACTCACCTTGTTTTGGGTGTGTGTGCAAGGGGCTTTTGGCGCATTCACAGTCACCATGAAATTGTTTCCCCTGATCGTTACGTTGCATTTGTTGGGCGGCATGATGTTGTTGGTGTTGCTCACGGTGCAGCTTGTCAGGCAGCGGCATGCGTTTGAAGAGGCTGCTGCCCGTCCCATACCCGTGTGGGTGTATGGGCTCACTGCGTTGACATGGATCAGCGTGCTCATGCAAACCGGTTTGGGCGCTTGGGTCAGCAGCAACTACGCCGTATTGGCATGCGACACGTACCCTATGTGTCAAAACAGTTGGTGGCCAGACATGAACATGGCCAAAGCCTTTGAACTCTGGCGACCGCTTGGACAGGATGCCTTGGGCCAAGCCTTGCCATTTCAGGCACTGACGGCCATCCACATGGTGCACCGCTGGCATGCCGTGATTCCTGCGTTGTTGATTCTGTTGGTAGCCAAAGCGTGGATGAACAACGGGATGCGTACACAGGGGTGGTTGTTGATAGCTGTGTTGGTGTCGCAATTCATCACGGGTATTTCCAATGCCGTGTTGGGTTGGCCGATGTTGGCGGCTTTGATGCACACGGGGTCTGCTGCTGCATTGCTGTTATTGTTGACATGGACATTGGCCAGCACACTGCCGCGAAAAGCCGATCAGATCGCGGCCACATTTGACAGAAACATGTTATGAAACCGCTTTCCCTTTACTTGCCAGTGCGATGGCAGCAATTCAATGCGTTGACAAAGCCACGGGTGATTCAGTTGATTGTGTTCTGTGCCTTGATCGGCATGGTGCTGGCAGTGCCTGGCGTTCCCAGCCTGCAAGACACCAAGCTTGCTGCGATTGCTTGTTTGGGTATTTGGTTGGTGTCCGGCGCGGCGGCAGCTTTCAATTGCATTGTGGAGCAAGCGATTGACGCCCGCATGAAAAGAACCGCTTGGCGGCCCACCGCCAAGGGCGAGTTAACCGACCGCGATACCTTGTTGTTTTCGGCGATCTTGTGTGCATTGGGCTCGCTGATTTTGTATGTTTGGGTCAATCCGCTCACCATGTGGCTGACCTTTGCCACTTTCGTGGGCTATGCCGTCATCTACACCGTGATCCTCAAACCCTTGACGCCGCAAAACATTGTCATTGGAGGCGCATCAGGGGCCATGCCACCGGTGTTGGGTTGGGCGGCGATGACGGGCGAAGTAGGCCCCGAGGCATTGATCTTGTTCTTGATCATATTTTTATGGACCCCGCCCCATTTTTGGGCTTTGGCGCTTTACAGGGTTGAGGACTACCGCAAGTCTGGCTTGCCGATGCTACCCGTCACGCATGGCAACGAATTCACACGCTTGCAAATTTTGCTCTACACCATCGTTTTGATGGCAGCGTGTTTGATGCCGTTTATCTACCGCATGAGCGGCTATTTTTATTTGGTCAGTGCCTTGATTTTGAGCATCATGTTTTGTGCTTACGGATGGTCCTTGTGGCGACAGTATTCAGACGACTTGGCACGCAAGACGTTTCGGTTTTCGCTGATTCACCTGAGCCTGTTGTTCGCCGCGTTTTTGATTGACCATTATTTACCGGGAAGTTGGCGATGAAATTGTTTTATGGATGGTTGCTTGTGGGTGTGTTGTCGCTCAGTGCGTGCTCTCCCAGTCAGTCTGAATTCAAGTCGATTGATTTGACGGGTGCCAACTATGCGCAAGGTTTTGATTTGGTCGATGCCTCTGGCCAACGACGCCAATTGAGCGACTTCAAAGGCAAAGTGGTGGTGGTGTTTTTTGGCTACACCCAATGCCCAGATTTTTGTCCCACCACTTTGAGCGAATGGGTGCAGGTGAAAAAAAGTCTCGCAGACAAAGGCGACATGTTGCAGACGGTTTTCATCACCTTAGACCCTGAGCGCGATACCCCCGATTTGCTCAAGGCATACATGGCAGGCTTTGATCCATCGTTCATTGCATTGATTCCGCAACTCGATCAGTTGCCTGCCTTGGCAAAGCAATTCAAGATTTACTACAAGAAGGTAGAAACCGCGACTGCTGGTCACTACACCATGGACCACAGCGCGGGAACCTATGTGTACGACACCCAAGGAAGATTGCGCTTGTATGCACGTTATGGCTTGGGCCCGCAAGCGCTATCGCAAGACATGGCGAAGTTATTGAACTGACAAAGTCGTGGTTGCCACAGCAATGCTTGTGGCCAAGCGTGACGGGGTGCGAATCAGGCAAACTCCAGCAACGCGAGTTTCATCTTCTTCATGGCAGCCACTTCAATTTGGCGGATACGTTCTGCGCTCACACCGTATTCGTCGGCCAATTCATGCAATGTCATGCCGCCAGAGTTGTCATCGTTGACTTTCAACCACCGCTCTTCAACGATACGGCGACTGCGCTCGTCAAGCACTGCCAAGGCTTGGCTGATGCCGTCGGTGGACATGATGTCGCGCTGGTGCGCTTCGATCACAGCGGTCGGTTCATGGTGCACATCGGACAAATAGGAAATCGGGCCGAAAGCCTCCTCGCCGTCTTCGTTGGCACCGGGGTCTAGCAAGACATCCGAGCCCGCCATGCGGGCTTCCATTTCGATGACCTCTTCGCGTTTGACATTCAGGTCTTTGGCAATGCTGTCAATTTGTGCTTCGCTCAGTGTGTTGCGCGAACTGGCTTCATGGTCTTCACCAACATCAGCCCTGAACCCTTGCTTTTTGGAGCGCAAATTGAAAAACAACTTGCGTTGTGCTTTGGTCGTGGCCAGTTTGACCATGCGCCAGTTTTTGATGATGTATTCATGGATTTCTGCCTTGATCCAGTGAATGGCATAGCTCACAAGGCGAACCCCGTGGTCTGGGTCAAACCGCTTGACCGCTTTCATCAGCCCCACATTGCCTTCTTGGATCAAATCTGCATGTGCCAAGCCGTAGCCGGCATATTGGCGAGAGATCGATACAACCAACCTCAGGTGCGACAAGATCAACTTGCCAGCTGCCTCTAAGTCGTTGTTTTCTTTGAGTTTTTTGGAAAATTCTTGTTCCTGCTCGAGCGTCAACATGGGCAAACGGTTGACGGCCGAAATGTACGCGTCCAGATTTCCCAAAGGCGGTAGCACGGCCCAAGGGTTGACCGCCAGTTGACTGGCGCCGGTACCGGGAAGTGTCAAAGCTGTCATGAAAATCCTCCTGTCGGTTAACGACCAGCTAATATTAGCACTCTCCGGCCTAGAGTGCTAATTTCAGTCCGTATTTACCCGCATAAGATGTGTTTTTACCCAACGATTCTTCGATGCGCAGGCATTCATTCCACTTGGCCATACGTTCTGAGCGGGCAAACGAGCCGACTTTGAGCTGCCCCGTGTTCCACCCCGTGGCGATGTGCGAAATGGCGGTGTCCTCGGTTTCCCCGGAGCGGGCTGACACCACCATGCCAAAACCGTGCTGGCGGGCGGTCAACATGGCTTGTCGGGTTTCGCTCAATGTGCCGACTTGGTTGGGTTTGAGCAGCACTGCGTTGCAAGCGACATCGCGAGCAGCGGCCTCAATCAAATCCACGCGGGTAACGAGGTAATCGTCGCCAATCACCTGTAGGCGGTGTCCCAATTGATCAGTGAACGCTCGCATACCTGCCGTGTCATCTTCGGCAAACGGGTCTTCCACAGACAAG
>JALRAA010000123.1 GCA_023262645.1 Burkholderiaceae bacterium | reverse complement strand
CTCGGATGGGTCCACCGGACATGGGTGCATCGATCATGTGTACACCGATGGCTTGCAGTTGTTGGGCGAAATGTTCCGTGTCTGCCGGAGCGATCGTGGGGCACATGACCACGGTTTGTCCGGCATGCAAACCCGCCAGCAAGCCGTGGGGGCCATCAAACACTTGTTGCACTTGGGAGGCGTCAATCACACACACAATCACCACTTCGGCGGCCTGCGCCACCGCCGCCGCATGCGCACAGCCATGGGCACCAGCGGTTTGCAATTCGGACTGCTTGATGGTGTCTAGGTCATGCACATACACCGGCCAGCCCAAATCCAACAACCGTTTGGCCATGCCGCCACCCATGTTCCCCGTTCCCACGATGCCTGTTTTTTTACTCATGATTGCACCAACTGTTTGGCTTTAGCCACCGACAACAAGATACCGATGCCAAAGCCGAGCGTGACCATGGCAGTACCTCCATAACTGATAAAGGGCAAGGGCACACCGACCACGGGCAATATGCCGCTGACCATGCCCATGTTGACAAATGCGTAGGTGAAAAAAATCAGGGTCACACTGCCGGCCAATAAACGCGCGAACAGCGTGGGGCCTTCCAGCGAAATGGCCAAACCGCGCAACACCAGAAAAACAAAACCGGTGATCAAAAACAAGTTGCCCAGCAAGCCAAACTCTTCGCCATAAGCGGCAAAGATGAAATCGGTGGTGCGCTCAGGGATAAAGTCCAAATGGGTTTGCGTGCCCTGCATAAAGCCTTTGCCGAAAAATCCGCCCGAGCCAATGGCGATCATGCCTTGGATGATGTGAAAGCCTTTGCCCAACGGATCGCGCCAGGGGTCTAGTAAGGTACACACGCGCTGGCGTTGGTATTCTCGAAACAAGGGCCAATTCATGTCATCTGCACAAAGCAACGGCTCAAACACCACCAACAAGACAGCGCTAATCAAACCAATCACGATGGGCGGGATGATCCACTTCCAACCCAGACCGGCGAAATACAACACATACACGCCTGCGGCCATCACCAATATCGCGGTGCCCATATCGGGTTGTTTGGCGATCAAGGCCACGGGCATGACCAACAGCACAGTGGCCATCAAAAAGTCCAAAGGCCGCAACTGCCCCTCGCGTTTTTGAAACCACCAAGCCAACATCAAAGGCATGCCGATCTTCATGATTTCGCTGGGTTGGATCACGATGCCGACATTGAGCCACCGACGCGCACCGTTTTTCGTCAACCCAAACAACGCAACGCCGACCAACAACGCCAGTCCCACGGTGTAGATGGGGACGGCGAATGTCATCAACCGTTGCGGGGGAATTTGCGCCACCACAAACATGATGCAAAACGCCAATGCCAGATTGCGTGCATGGTCCCAAAACCGCATGCCATTGGCATATCCAGAAGCGAACATGGTGATCAAACCCGCGACGGCGAGCAAAGAAACCGCCAGCGTCAGCTGTCCATCAAAGCCGCGCAACACGTGTGTGAATTGCCGCAGAACATAGGGTTTTTCAAAACTCAAGGCCATGGCGGAATTATCAACCCAATCCAACACAGTTTGAGACACCGACGCCTCGCGTGTGACAATTGCAGCCATGTATGCATTGTTCGAAGAAGCCGGCAAACTCCACAGCGGTCGCGTGCTGTCTGAGGCCGACACATCCGCCCAAATAGAGCTTGAATCTGGCAAACGCGTCAAGGTCAAAGCGGCGCACATGTTGTTGCGGTTTGAAAAACCCGCACCGGCCGATTTGTTGCGCGAGGCAGCCGCCACGGCCACCGGCATTGAATTGGAGCTGGCTTGGGAATTCGCCCCCCCGGACGAATTTTCTTTCGCCGATCTCGCCCGCGAATATTTCAGCGACAAAGCCAGTTTGCCCGAACAAGTCGCCTGTTTGCTCAAGCTGAGCGAAGCACCGCATTACTTTCGCCGCGCTGGCAAAGGGCATTTCAAAAAAGCCCCTGCAGACATCATCGCGCAGGCTTTGGCAGCGATCGAAAAGAAAAAAGCGTTGCAAGAACTGATGGAGTCTTGGGCCCAGCAATTGACACAAGGCACTTGTCCCGAACCGATACAAACCCAGCTCTACAAAATTTTGTTCAAGCCAGACAAAAATGCACCCGAATACAAAGCCGTGGTGCTGGCAGCCAAACAAAGCCAACAAGCGCCCCTGACCTTGCTGCAAAAAGCAGGTGCCATCCGAAGCGCGTATGACTTCCACTGGCAACGGTTTTTGTTTGACCATTTCCCCAAGGGCACAGGTTTTCCTGCGCTGCAAGCACCTGCCTTGCCAAAAGACCTGCCACTGGCCGATGTCGCCGCCTATTCCATCGACGATTCGCAGACCACGGAAATCGACGACGCCTTGTCGGTGCAAGGCTTAGGAACTGGCACGGTGGTGCTGGGCATTCACATTGCCGCACCCGCACTGGCTTTGCAACCGGGAGACGCGCTGGACCAAGTCGCGCGCCAACGCTTGTCCACGGTCTACATGCCCGGCCACAAAATCACCATGCTGCCCGACAGCGTGGTGCAAACCTACACCTTGGATGAAGGGCGGGCCTGCCCGGCGCTTTCGTTGTATGTGGGTTTCAACGAACACACTCTGGCGATCGAACACACCACCACCCGCTTGGAACAAGTACCCATCGTGGCGAATTTGCGGCATGACAAACTCGACCATGTGGTGACCGAGCAGTGGCTCACCGACCCCCAGTTTCAGCACCCAGACCCGCAACTCGACCAAGGCTTACCGCGCGCGGCTTTGTCCTTCATGCACACGCTGGCCAAACACCTCAAAGCACAGCGTGAACAAGTGCGCGGCAAACCCGAGCAATTCAACCGACCAGATTTCAATTTCAAACTCGAGGGTGTGCCAGCGCATGGCCCTACCGGCGAAGAGTCGGTGCAACTGAGCATCCGCCCGCGCGGTGCAGCCCTGGACCTGATCGTTGCCGAGGCCATGATTTTGGCCAACAGCACATGGGGGCAGTGGCTGGCCGACTTGGGCGTGCCTGGCCTCTACCGCAGCCAAGCCAGCATGGCGCCCGGCGTGAAAGTTCGCATGGGCACGCGTGCTTTGCCACATGCTGGCATTGGTGTGACTTGCTATGCATGGAGTACTTCACCGCTGCGCCGTTACACCGATCTGGTGAACCAATGGCAATTGGTGGCATGCGTTCAACACGGCAATACCGCAGCGCTGGTCGCGCCGTTCAAGCCCAAAGATGCCAGCTTGATGTCCATCGTTTCTGCGTTTGAAGACGCGTACAGCGCTTACAACACGCACCAAGCCACCATGGAGCGGTACTGGACGCTCAAGTATTTACAACAACACCAATTGGAAGAAATTGACGCCACAGTGATCAAGGCTTTCCCGGGTGACCCCCCCTTGGTCAGGGCAGTCCATTTACCCTTGGCCTTGAGCGTGTCAGGCGCACCTGCTCTTGAGCGTGGCGCATGGGTACGCGTGAAACTCGGTCAGGTAGACACCATGGCGCTGGACGTCAAGGCCACATTTGTCAGCTTGTTAGAAACGGCATCACCCCCGACCGATGACAACACCGAAGAAGAGACGGCTGTTGGCCCGATCGCCATTGCGTTGGACATGGATGACACGGCCAGCGATGCCCCTGCCACTGGCGAAGCGGTCTCCAACCACACCCCGTGATTTTTATGCCCATGCAGTTCACGCCCATGCAAGCTGCCATCGCCTTGTCGGTGGGTTTGCATGCGGGTTTGCTGGCTTTCAAAGTGGCCGACCCGCAAGGCTTTGACCGCTTGATGACACAAAGTCCTCTCGATATTATTTTGGTCAATGGCCGCAGCAACGGCCCGCCACCTGACAAACCGCAGGCTTTGGCGCAAGCCCATTTACAAGGTGGTGGTGAAGCTGCCAATGGCCGCACACAGTCACCGCTGCCCATGTCGGCCAAATCGCAAGCCGGTCAATCAGACGATGCCCAACAGTCGTCGTTGCAACCCCTAAAGCAACAACAAACCGCGCTGTTGGCCAGCATCAAACAACAACTCGCTGTCCATGCCGCTGTGCAACCGCAAACAGCGTCGCAAGCGGCGGCGCAGGCGCAACAACAGCGCCAATTGCTCGACATGTTGGCTGAGATCGAACGCCGGATCGCCGAACAAAATGCGAGGCCGCGCACCCGCTATGTCAGTCCTGCGACACGCGAAGTCAGTTTTGCGATGTACCAACACCATATGCGCCGTCTGATTGAAGAACGTGGCACGCGTTTTTTTCCACAAGCCCATGGTGAAAAACTCTACGGCAGTCTGACCATGGTGCTGACAGTCAACGCCGAAGGTCGGGTTTTGAGCACCCAAATCCTCAAAAGCTCAGGCATTGCCGCATTGGACAGAGCGGCTTTAGACATTGCGGCATCGGCTGGGCCCTTTGGCGTGTTTACCCGTGAAATGAAACAAGAGTTCGATCAATTGGCCATGGTCTCACGCTACACCTTCAAACGCAACCAAACGGTGCAAGCCGAATCCTCTGAGCCATGAACAAAGCCACGGCCCGCAAATCCTTTGGTCGCGGCGCACTGCTTCGCCGATGGCTGCTGTTGGTGGTGTTGTCCGGTCTTGGATTGCAACTGTATTTTGTGGCGCGTGTGGCCATGATGCGTTTTGTCGATCCCCAATCTTCTGCGTTTGAACGATCGCAAATCGTACAAATATTGAAATCTGACCAAAGCTTTCGTTGGCGTCAGCAATGGGTGCCCGCCACGCGCATCCACCCATCGCTGAGCCGTGCGGTGATTGCTTCGGAAGACGATTTATTCGCCAGCCACGATGGGGTGCAATGGCAAGCCATTGAAAAAGCCTGGACGCGCAACGAAAAAGCCCAGGCCCGCGCCAGCGGCAACGGCAAAGCGCCCAAAGTGGTTGGGGGTTCCACCATCACCCAACAGTTGGCAAAAAATTTATTTCTTTCTGGTGAAAGAAATTTTCTGCGCAAAGGGCAAGAGTTGGTGATTACGTTGGCACTGGAAACATTTCTCAGCAAACAACGCATCTTGGAGATTTACCTCAACCATGTGGAATGGGGCAAAGGCGTGTTCGGTGCGCAAGCCGCGGCGCAACATTACTTTTCCAAGCCTGCATCACAACTCAACCCCTGGGAGTCGGCGCGCTTGGCGGTCATGTTGCCGCGACCCAAATATTTTGAAAAATTGCCCCAATCACCTTATTTGGCAGAGCGAGCCCAAGTGATTCAAGGTCGCATGGCTTCGGCGGTGTTGCCATGATTATTTTGGGTATTGACCCCGGTTTGCAAACCACCGGCTTTGGGGTGGTGCAATGGGCGAACGGACAATTGCACTATGTGGCCAGCGGCACCATCACCACCACCCACTTACCGCGCAGCGATTTGACCGCCCGCATCGGCGTGCTGTTTGAAGGCGTTTGTGAAGTCTGTCAACGGTACCAACCGCAAACCGCTGCGATTGAAATCGTTTTCGTCAATGTGAACCCGCAATCGACCTTGTTGCT
>JALRAA010000122.1 GCA_023262645.1 Burkholderiaceae bacterium | reverse complement strand
GATGCGCTGTTCATGCATTGCTTACCGGCCCACCGTGGCGAAGAAGTTCAAGCCGAAGTGATCGATGGTCCGCAATCGGTGGTGTGGGACGAAGCCGAAAACCGCATGCATGTGCAAAAAGCTTTGATGGAATTTTTGCTCTTGGGCCGTTTGTAATGGCTATTTAGGGAAGCGGTGTCAACCGCCATACAACCAAGGCATGTCCATGAGCTTGGCGCCACCCAGCGCCATGGCCGTGTTTCGCACAGCGCGTAACCCTCCCTGCGCATGAAAAACTTTGCCGTTGCGGCGTGCGCGTTGCTGTACTTTGGCCACACGCTGCCAACGCGCTTGCGCATAACGTTGCAAACGCTCTTCCACTGACAAGTGGGCAAGCTGCCATTGCGCAGCCAATTGCGCGGCATCTTCGATCGCCATGCCTGCACCTTGCGCCAAATATGGCAGCATAGGATGCGCCGCATCGCCCAACAAGGCCACCTTGCCGCGCGCCAATTGCGCGGCTGAATGAACCGGCGGGCGATCAAACAAACACCAAGCACGCCACAACGGTGCCATGGACACCAAATCTTGAAGCTCACGGCAACACGTGTTCATGGCCCGCTGCAAATCCGCAGCGGTTTGTGCAGGTGTTCGCGCCACGTCCCAACCAGCAGTGGCAGCGCTATCGGCGGCTTCTACCAAGACCACCAGATTGAGCCATTCGCCACCTTTGACCGGGTAGTGCACCACATGCAAAGCCGGCCCCAACCACATGCCTATCTGCGGTTTTCGCCAAACCAAAGGCAAATCTTGCATGGGCAACAAGGCGCGGTATGCCCAGTGGCCGCTGGCCACGGGCGCTTCATCGCCACACACCGAGGAACGAACGCGGCTGTGCAAACCATCCGCCCCCAGCAACGCTTGTGCATGCACAACAGCTTGGCTGTTTTCAAAACGCAATTCCACGCTTTGTGTGGTGTGTGTTGCGGTTTGCAAGCGATGGTTCAGTGCCAAGGCAGCGCTGGATTGGCCTTGCAACGCTTGCCAAAGACAGTCGTGCAAATCGGCGCGGTGCATCGTCAAATAAGGCGCACCATAGCTGGCTATAAACGCATCGGCCATCGGCAAGCTACCTAACAAGCGACCGTCGTCTGCATTTTGAACAAGCAATCGCTGCGGCATGCAAGCGGTTTCACGCAATGCCATTCCGACGCCCCATGCATCCAATCGCCTGATGGCGTTGGGGCCCAGACCAATGCCTGCCCCCACCTCTTCAAACTTGGCCGACTGTTCGTACAAAGAAGTGTTTACACCCGCTTGAGCCAATGCCAACGCAGCTGCCAACCCGCTGATGCCACCGCCCACCACCACTGGCGCAGGGGATGTCATTGCGCTTGGCCTTTGCTCACCCAGCGTTCAAGCACCGAACTGGTGAAAGCATGCATCGAGCTGGGTTTGCCAGGCGTGTTTTTGCGTTTCGGTCACAAACGCGGCTTCGAAACTGTTGCGTGCCAATTGATAAGCATGAGACGCGTTCAAGCCAAGCGCAGCAAATGTTTGCACATAGTTGTCGTTCAAATAACCCCCGAAATACGCAGGGTCGTCAGAATTGAGCATGACGCAAACGCCTTGGTCCAGCATCTGAGCGAGATTGTGTTGCGCCAAATCAGAAAACACGCACAGCTTCAAATTGGACAAAGGACACACGGTCAAAGGAATACGTTGGCTTGCCAAGCGCTGCATCAACGCCGCGTCATGGATGGCCTGCACTCCGTGGTCTATGCGCTCGGCATGCAATACATCTAGCGCACTCCAAATATAAGCAGGCGGCCCTTCTTCACCCGCATGAGCCACGGTTCGCAAACCCAGTTGGCGAGCGCGGGCAAACACTCGCGCGAATTTTTCGGGCGGATGACCACGCTCGCTGGAATCCAAACCCACTCCGATGAACAAATGTTTGAAAGGAATCGCCTCGTCCAACGTGTCCATGGCAGCCTCTTCGCTCAAATGTCGCAAGAAACACAAAATCAACGATGAACTGATACCAAGTTTTTCTTGGGCATCGACACAGGCTTGGTGCAACCCTGTGATCACTGTTCGCATGGACACTTTGCGTTCGGTATGGGTTTGCGGATCAAAGAACAATTCGGCATGCACCACGTTGTCAGCCTTGGCTCGCAAAAAATACGCCCAAGCCATGTCGTAAAAATCTTGCGGTTGCTGCAACACACTGGCGCCCGCATAGTAAATGTCTAGAAAACTTTGCAAATCAGTGAATGCATACGCAGAGCGCAATGCCTCCACACTGGCGTAATTCAAACGCACTTGGTTGCGCTTGGCCAAGGCAAAGATCAACTCGGGCTCGAGTGAGCCTTCGATATGCATGTGCAATTCGGTTTTAGGCATGGCCTGCAACAAGGCGGGCAACTGGGTTGGTGAAACAGCAGAAAAGTTCATTCAACAGACTCCAAAAGTAACAGCCAGCTTTTGCAAAAATCGTCTGTAAGCCACCGACGATTTGTCACTGGCCACATTCGATTCCATGCCTGCGCCCAAGGGTAACAGACGCGGTGTTTGCGATTCCAAAACCGGTTTGTCTTGCGAAAAAATCTTGTCTTGAAACGCCAAGACATCCTCCACATCGGCATCAAAATCGGCAACCGCCATGCGAAACCACACCCGACAGGCGTCGGCGGTTAGGGGCTGAATCAGCAACACAATCGATTCTTCATAGCCAGGCGGCACGCCGCTTTGTGCATCGGGCACTTTGGTCAGTACCGCAGAATAAGGATGGTTGACTTCGTAGGTGTATGCAACCATCCCGCCCTCTTTAGACAGCGCACTGGTGTTGGGTTGCCACACTTGGGCGTTGGTGATCTTGAAGCCCGTGTCGCTTTGCGTCAACTCGATATCGGGAATTTCACTGTGACCGGCCTGCCCCAGCCATCCGTCATGCACGAAGCTGAAATGCGACATGTCCAAGAAATTTTCAACAATGCGAGGGGCGCTGGTGGCCACGTCGTAGGGACCGGCGTTGATTTTGCGCATCGATGCATTCCACTCGGCCGCAAAGGCTGGCCATATGGCTTGTTCCGCATGCATTGCATCCAAACACACCCAAACCAAACCCATGCGCTCTTGCACAGCTACGGCTTTGGCGCGCTGACTGGTTCCTGGCTTGAAATGCGGCAGCGCAGGCACTTGGGTGCAATGGCCTTGACCTTCGAACATCCAACCGTGGTAGGCACATTGCAACTGACCTTGGCAAATTCTCCCGAGCGATAAACGTGCACCACGGTGCGGGCACTGGTCATACAAACCACATGCCGTGCCATTTTGGTCGCGCCACAGCACCAATGCTTGATCCATCAACACCACGGATAGAGGATCTTCCTGTACTTGGCGTGCATCACACACAGGGAGCCAAAGCAAATGTTCAATGGATGGCATAGCAGGTTGTGCTCCTGATGAATGGCCGTGGGTGATCTGCATCAATCGTCGTGGCGGCGTCTGGAGGGTAGCCAATGCCTGCGAGAAGGCACCCATGCTTGGTAAGCATCGACCCAATTTTTGGCGACGCGTTGCTGCGCTTCAGACAACGACACTTCACCCCGACACACCATTTTGTACACGATAAATTCGAGTTCATTTTTTTGTTCTGCAGACCATTCGCCGTCGCGCGGTTGCGGCCAGAGGTTTTGCGGATCGGTGGGGTTGCCACCGATGTTGAGCGGTATCAAATGGTCTAGTTCATAGTTGCGCGGATCGGTGTCGGCGTATTGGTATTGCCGGAGTTGTTCGCGCTTGAGGCGGTTGGTGTATTTTTTGTCCGGTCGGACACGGTCGGTGTAGCCCCTGACACACACAGTCGATTGGATATTGCCTTGGGTGACGGCGGTGTCCACTGAGCCAGGCGTGCGGGTTGCATCCGGCAACCCCGCAGGCTGTGCCCAAGCAAGATGGCTACAAAACAGACTGCTGATCGCTATGAATAAAAGTGGTTTCACGGTACGCATTGATGCATGGAACGAATAAATGAAAGTCGCAAAAAAGGCTGCCCTGGGGCAGCCTTTTAGAGACGAAAAATGCACGCTTGGCAAATACTTGCTGCCGGGCACTTTTCCTTCAACGCCTTTGACATAGAAGTTGACGCCACTCAAGAACTTGTCGTCAGCCACTTCGTCTTTTTTCAACAGCGTTTTACCTGTGTTGTCGACGAGAGGACCTTTCCAAATGGCAAAGCTACCGTCTTTCAAACCTGCTTTGATCTCATCGATCTTGGCTTTGGTGTCGGCAGGCACGTCTTCAGCGATAGAAACGATATCGATCGCGCCTTCTTTGACACCCCACCACACACCGGTACCACCCACCCATTTGCCTTCCAAGGCTTCACGTGTGGCTTTGATGTAGTAAGGAGCCCAGTTGATGATGCTGGAAGCCAAGTGGGCCTTGGGACCGTATGCGGTCATGTCTGAGTCCCAACCGAATGCGCGTTTGCCTTTGGCTTCGGCGGTCTTCAACACAGCAGGTGAATCGGTGTTTTGGAACAGGATGTCAGCGCCGCCATTGATCAATGAAGTGGCCGCTTCGGTTTCTTTAGGTGGGTTGAACCACTCATTCACCCAGACCACTTTGGTTTTGACTTTGGGGTTGACCGACTGAGCGCCCAAGGTGAAGCTGTTGATATTGCGCACAACTTCGGGAATGGGAATGGAAGCCACAACGCCCAATGTGTTGGATTTGGTCATCTTGCCTGCGATCACGCCCGCCATGTAGGTGTCGTGATAGAAGCTGGCGTCGTAGATGCGCATGTTTTCGGCTTGTTTGTAGCCGGTGGCGTGTTCGAACTTGACGTCTTTGCTGTCAGCCGCCACTTTCAACATGGGTTCCATGTAACCGAATGTGGTGCCAAAAATCAGTTTATTGCCTTGAGAAACCATGTCGCGGAAATTGCGCTCGGCATCGGCGGATTCAGACACGTTCTCGGTGAAGGTGGTTTTGACTTTGTCGCCGAATTCCGCTTCGATGGCTTTGCGAGCGTTATCGTGCGCGAAGGTCCAGCCGCCGTCGCCGACGGGGCCGACATAGGCGAATGCAATTTTCAGCGGTTCTGCTTTGGGGGCTTCAGCCGCGGGAGCAGGTTTTGGCTCTTCTTTTTTGCCACATCCGACCATCAGGGCAGCTGCCACAACGCCCAAAGCAGCGGTACGGAACCAGGTGCGTTTGTAAAAATCAGTCATATCCATCCTTTAGAAAAATCGCAAGAGTTGGGGTGAACGAGAAAAACCGCATTATGACCTTGATTGGCGGGGGTTTTCCCGTGTTTTGGGCTCAAAAGCACATTTCATGAGGGGATTTCTCGGATATCCGCGTTTTTCAGCCTTGCGGCTTGGTTGGACTGAGGTGCTCCCGCCATTTAGTTCATGCGCCGGAGTGAGGTGCTCACGCCATGCCGGCTCGGTCGCCGCTCCCTGCAGCAAGCTGCAATGCTCGCGTCGGCCCGACCGCCATGTCGGTTTTCCGCTCAAATTGTTTTACGCCACCTAAGCAGTCACGATGA
>JALRAA010000121.1 GCA_023262645.1 Burkholderiaceae bacterium | reverse complement strand
AGCCTGACAAGCCGATCCATCCTGCCAGCCAAGGTGAAAGTACCAGCGACAACGCAAACATCAAACCAATGCTGGCTCCCACCAGCGCCATAGCTTTGGTGCGGACGATGTCGCGGGTTAAGTCCGCCAGCAATGCCGTCACGGCGGCTGACACGGCGCCAGCCCCCTGCAATGCGCGGCCCACCAACAAGCCTTGCATGGTGTCAGCACAAGCCGCCCACACGCTCCCAATGGCAAAAACCAGCAATCCCAAAATAATTACGAGCTTGCGCCCAAATTTGTCAGAAGCGATGCCAAACGGAATTTGCAAAATGCCTTGGGTCAACCCATAAATACCCATGGCCAGCCCAATCAAA
Organism: Burkholderiaceae bacterium; assembly: GCA_023262645.1. Classification (GTDB taxonomy): domain Bacteria; phylum Pseudomonadota; class Gammaproteobacteria; order Burkholderiales; family Burkholderiaceae_C; genus Limnohabitans. The sequence goes on along the minus strand of JALRAA010000121.1, from coordinate 5,193 downwards.
GATGGATCGTCCCCACCGGGGTATTTACGCGCCTCCAGCGCAAACACGGGTAGCACCAAAAACAAGCCCAACATGCGCAAAGCAAAAATGGACGACAGGGTGGCACTGGCGCGCCGCTCCAAAGCGGTCATATTCGCGGGGTCTTGTATCTTGGAAAGGGGGTTGGCAGACGGATTCACAGCCCATGATTGTCCCGCATAGATGACACAGACTGCGTAGCGCACTATCATGTCAGGTTGCCCATGATTTGACAGACCCGTGAACGCACCCCATGACGGCCCTTATTTAGGCCAAGCCCTCCACCACCCCTCCGCGTTACGCAATATCAGTATTCGCGGTGCCCGCACGCACAACCTGAAGAACATCGACCTCGATATCCCACGCAACCAGTTGGTGGTGATCACGGGCTTGTCGGGATCCGGTAAATCGAGTTTGGCGTTTGACACCTTGTATGCCGAAGGTCAGCGCCGTTATGTCGAAAGCTTATCGGCTTATGCGCGACAGTTTTTGCAGCGCATGGACAAGCCGGATGTAGACCTGATCGAAGGCTTGTCGCCCGCGATTGCGATTGAGCAAAAAGCCACCAGCCACAACCCACGTTCTACGGTCGGTACGGTCACTGAAATCCATGACTATTTGCGGTTGCTGTTTGCGCGGGCTGGCACACCCCATTGCCCGCAGCATGGGGTGCCGCTGCAAGCGTCAAGCGTGTCGCAAATGGTGGATGCGGTGTTGGCCCTGCCAGCCGAGACCCGCATTTTGTTGATGGCCCCGGTGGCGCGAGAACGCAAAGGCGAATTCGCCGAAGTGTTTGCGCAGATGCAAGCGCAAGGGTTTGTGCGGTTTCGGATCGATGGACATGTCGTGGAATTGGCCGAGTTGCCCGCTTTGGCGAAAAAAGAAAAGCACGACATTGATGTGGTGATTGACCGGTTGAAAGTGCGGCCTGACATGGCGCAGCGCATTGCTGAAAGCATGGAAACCGCGTTGCGTCTGGCCGATGGCAGGGCGTTGGTGTTGGATCTGGACACGGGTGTGGAGCATGCGTTCAATGCCAAATTTGCCTGCCCGCATTGCAGTTTCGCTATTGGAGAGTTGGAGCCGCGCCTGTTCTCGTTCAACTCGCCGCTGGGTGCTTGCCCGGCATGCGAAGGTTTGGGCGAGCAAAGTTTTTTCGACCCGACGCGCATCGTGGCATTCCCCGAAATCAGCTTGGCCAGCGGTGCCATCAAGGGTTGGGACAAGCGCAATGCGTACTACTTTGCCATGTTGGAAAGTTTGGCCAACCATTACCAATTTGACCTTGAAACACCTTTTGAGCAACTGCCTGCTGACATACAGCAAGTGCTGTTGTATGGCTCGGGCGATGAATCCATCAAATTCAGTTATGTGTTGGAGTCAGGCAGTCGCGCGGGGCGTAAAACGTCTAAGCAACACCCTTTTGAGGGCATTGTTCACAACATGGCCCGCCGCTATAAAGACACAGACTCGGCGTTGGTGCGTGAAGAGTTGTCGCGTTATCGGGGCTTGCGATCGTGTGAGGCTTGTGCCGGCACACGTTTGCGCACCGAGGCCCGCCATGTCCGTCTGGGCACCGGCCCGCAAGCCTTGACGGTGCACGATGTCAGCCATCTCACATTGTCTGAATGCCAAGACTATTTCCAACAACTCACACTCGATGGCAACAAAGCCGATATCGCGGACAAGGTGGTGCGCGAAATTGCCAACCGTTTGAAATTTCTGAACGATGTGGGCCTCACCTATTTGAGCCTTTCGCGCAGCGCGGATACCTTGTCTGGGGGTGAGGCGCAGCGTATTCGACTGGCCTCGCAAATCGGTTCCGGTCTCACGGGTGTGATGTATGTGCTGGATGAACCCAGCATCGGTTTGCACCAACGCGACAACGACCGATTGATTGACACCTTGAAACATTTGCGCGATATCGGCAACAGCGTATTGGTGGTTGAGCATGACGAAGACATGATTCGTGCAGCCGACCATTGCATTGACATGGGGCCTGGTGCGGGAGTGCATGGCGGGCGGGTGATGGCGCAAGGCACGCCCGCACAATTGCAGGCCAATGCGCTGTCGCTCACGGGCCGTTATATGAGTGGCGATTTATCGATTGCCGTGCCTGCGCATCGCCGGGATTGGCTGCTGCAGACCACCGCACACACACCTGTACCCGCCAAAAATGTGTTTGGCCAGGCGTTACCCGACTTGCAAAAACACGCGGCTCGCCAAGCGTTGACCGTGGTGGGTGCGCGAGGCAACAACCTGCAAAACGTCACCGTGGAATTTCCCGTGGGTTTGTTCACTTGCGTGACCGGGGTGTCCGGTTCGGGCAAGTCCACTTTGGTGAATGACACCTTGTACACCGCCGTGGCCCGACACATTCACCGCGCCCATGAAGAGCCTGCGCCGCATGACGACATCCTCGGCCTCTACCATTTCGACAAGGTGATCAATGTCGACCAGTCGCCGATTGGCCGCACTCCGCGTTCCAACCCCGCCACCTACACCGGACTGTTCACCCCGCTTCGTGAACTCATGGCCGATGTGCCGATGTCGCGCGAACGCGGCTATGGACCCGGGCGGTTTTCGTTCAACGTGGACGGTGGCCGATGCAACGCTTGCCAAGGCGACGGCATGGTCAAGGTAGAAATGCATTTTTTGCCCGATGTGTATGTCCCGTGCGATGTGTGCATGGGCCAACGCTACAACCGCGAAACCTTGGACGTGCAGTACAAGGGCCAAAACATCGCGCAGATTCTGAACATGACCGTGGAAGACGCGCTGGCGTTTTTCAAACCGGTGCCCGCACTCGCGCGCAAGCTCAACACCTTGATGGAAGTGGGCTTGGGTTATATACGGTTGGGGCAGGCCGCCACCACGTTGTCCGGCGGTGAGGCGCAGCGCGTCAAATTGGCCTTGGAATTGAGCAAGCGAGACACGGGTAAAACGCTGTACATACTTGACGAACCCACCACCGGTTTGCATTTCGCTGATATCGACTTATTGCTCAAAGTCTTGCAGCAGTTGGTGCAAGCGGGTAACACCGTGGTGGTGATTGAGCACAACTTGGACGTGATCAAAACCGCCGATTGGCTGATCGACATGGGCCCGCAAGGTGGTGTTGGTGGTGGCCAAGTGGTGGCGGTTGGCACACCCGAGCAGGTGGCGAACAACCCGGCGAGTGTCACTGGCCGCTATCTCAAACGCCTGTTGTTTTCAAATGGATAAAGCGCGATGTGCTTGTAGCGCAGCCTGACGTGCGTCTTCAGCGAAAGTAGGTCGTTGTGAGGCGTACAAAATAGCGCGCGAAGAATTGACGATGATCGGCCCGCTGATTTGGTCACCCTGTTTTCGCAAGCCTGCTTTGAGCGTGGTCGCGGCATCGCCGCCTTGTGCGCCCACCCCGGGGATCAGCAGCGGCAAAGCCGGTGCAATGTCGCGCACACGGGCAATTTCATCGGGGTATGTGGCGCCCACCACCAAGCCCAATTGGCCATTCAAATTCCAAGGCCCCTGCGCCAAGTGCGCCAAGTGTTCGAACAGCCTGGGTTGACCGTCAACGTCCGCCAAGCGACGTGTTTGCCAATCGTCGCCACCGGGGTTCGACGTGCGACACAGCAAAAAAGCGCCTTTGCCATGCCGCTTGACATACGGTTCGATCGAATCAAACCCCATGAATGGCGACAAGGTGACAGCATCGGCACCGTAACGCTCAAACGCTTCGATGGCGTATTGCTCGGCAGTGCTGCCGATATCGCCTCGCTTGGCATCCAAAATCACAGGAACGGCGGGGGCGACGCGGCGAATATGCGCAATCAATTGCTCTAACTGCGCTTCAGCACGGTGCGCGGCAAAGTAAGCAATTTGCGGCTTGAAAGCACAAACCAAGTCGTGGGTGGCGTCTACGATCTGCGCACAAAACGCGTAGATTGCATCCGGTTGGCTTTGCAGATGCACAGGAAATTTGGCGGGTTCGGGGTCAAGCCCGACACACAACACCGAACGGCTGGCGTGGGTGGCGTGCTTGAGCTGTTCAAGAAAAGTCATGGGTTTGATTGTAGGTAGCGACTGCTGCAAACCGTCATCGGTTGTCGCTTCGCAAAAGCTTCATCGCCAAACACAAGTCGCTCCATGCTTTGGCTTTGTCGCTGGGGGTTCGCATCAAATAGGCGGGGTGGTAACTGACGACCACGGGAAAGCCATGGGCTTGGTGGACTTGACCGCGCAATTTCCCCAGCGGTACTGCATGGATGTCGGGCTGGTTGTCGTGCAACACGGCCATGGCGGCCATGCGCCCCAACGCCAGGATCACCCGGGGCTGCAGCAGTGCTATTTGCCGGTTCAAGAAATGTCGGCACTGCGCCAATTCGTCGACATGGGGATTGCGTTGTGCGGGCGGCTTGCATTTCAAAGCATTGACCAACACCACCGATTCTGCCGAGCCCGCAGCCGTGGGGCGCTTCAACCCCATGGCGAGCAACATGGCGTCCAGCAAATCCGCTTCTGGCCCGCTGAAGGGCTTGCCAGAAGTGTTTTCGTTGTCGTTGGGCGCATCGCCGATGATCAACCAATCGGTGCGTTGTCCTTCTACCGGCGCACCTTCTGCAAACACGGATTGTTGGCGGTGTTCGCACAATCCACAGGCACGGCATTCGGCCGCTGCGTTTTTCAGCGACGGCCAATCCATTTGGCTCAGCCCGTCGGGCAAGTGGCCCAAGCGCGGCGCGGGATCGGCAGACACACTGGGTGCGGCATCACGGGCTGGCGGCGTTTGCCGAATCGGGGCAGCCACAGGCGCAGGAACGGGGATGGGGACCGCCGCACGAATTGCAGGATTGACGATAGGCGTGGAAGCAGACGCTGGTACCTCGTCGGCCGGTTGCCAAACACGCACACCCATTTCAGCCAGCATGGCGCGTTGTCGGGTATCGAGTGCAGGCATCATGGACCAGACCTTACCACCGCCGCTCACCAGTTCAACGACATGACCACCGCGTCTTCGCGTTGGCCGTTGTGAACCGGGTAGTAACTGGGGCGCACACCGTCTTTGACAAACCCGCTCGCCAGATACAGATCGATCGCACGCTGGTTGCTGGCGCGCACCTCCAGCCAAATACTGTGCACACCGCGAGACACGCTCCAGTCGCGCAAATAACGCATCATGGCTTGTGCCAAGCC